>CALMQK010000271.1 GCA_937872085.1 uncultured euryarchaeote | reverse complement strand
AGGTGGTCTCGACCTTCCCGTTCTTGACGAACAATGACTTGAGCGCTTGACCGCCAGTGTCCTTTGTGGCGGGGCCGAACCTGACCTCGCCCTCCCCGACCATGGCGTCCATTATCAGCGTCGTGCCAGTGACCTCGACGTGCTCCACGACCCCTTTCGCCCTGAGCCTGTTGACCGCATCCCACTCGACCGGTCCCTGCGCACAGCACTCCTCGAAGATCTTGGCTCTCCCGGCCTTCTCGTCGACCATCGTGATGAGCCTCTTAGAGAAGAGGCTCCCGTGCCTTCGCCGTATATCGTCGGGGGTGAGGATCGTCGACATGCGATATCAGGGGTCCAATGTATCTCCGGGCTTAAGGATAACGACCTTCGTGCCCTTGGACTGCTTCTTGACCAGCTCGGCGAATCCCCTCGGGTTTGCCTTGATGGGCGGGAATGTGTTGTGGTGCATCGGGATCGCGGTCTTCGGGCGGATCCCAAGTCTTCCCGACGGCCAAGACGATCCTATCTCGAGACGAACCTGGCCGGCAGGTCCGAGAGGTTGATCGCCTTGAAACCGTCCGAATCGTAGATCAGCCATCTGCCCTTGATCCCTATGAATGCTCCAGAATGCTTTCCCCACGACTCTTGCAGCGTTGGCGCCTGCGAAAGAGGAAGCTGGATCGGATACCTGTCCAGGAACTTCAGCCTCTCCGGGGTCATCCCGTAAGCATCGCCGAGAGACATCTTCAGCTCGTCCTGTTTCGATCCTATCCTATCGATATCAACCGGCCTTACCAAGCTTCGCAGCAAGGACGCCTGTCGATGGGACTGCGGGATCTTCAGCTCCGAAGAGATCCTCTTCTCCGCCTCCCGCGCCTTCTTCCTCGATGAGAAGGAACCGATGATCGAGAAAGCGTCTGCGCCCTGTTCGACCAACCTCTTCTCGACCCGCCTGCTCGAGCTCATGCCTATCTTAACGTCAGTGTCATAGAACGCGACGTATAGCACGTGCTCCCGCTTGCAGAACTCGAGGTCGCATATCTCGCCGTCGCATCGCGGCTCGAAGATGCATTCCTGATGCGGTATGAACGACTCCGCGGAACAGTCCGGGCACTGCTCGAACCTCGAGACTGGCGTGCTCTTGGGACATGGTAGGTACTTTCCGTCGTCATCGAAATATCCGATGCACGTCTTCTTCTTGCTGACCGCGAACCTGACATCCTTTAGATCGAACTCCGATATCTCGTCATTGCGGAGGTCTCGACACTCCATGTGCGGCTCGAATCCGTCCCAATGGAAGTCGAGCACGTGAAGTGGGAACTTGTCCTGGGTCTGCTCGATCAGAAGCTGGTCCGCTCGTATGAACATCCGATTGAAGAAGACGAATGAGAGGATATAAAGCGTTTACCGGCCGAGTGTGAATGTGCTCATTCATCGGGAGGAAGTTCCTGTTCCGGAGGCCGCTCTTCCTCCTCTGGAATCTCCTTCGGTCCTTCTTCCGGGCCCGGCTCCTCGTCCCTCTTGGGCCTCTCCTCAACTGGGAACTCGGAAAGGTCCACTTCGATCTTCTTGAGGTACTTCGGCGGGATCTCGCTGGTGAGATACACCGTCCGGCCGGCCTTCTGGATGACTATCCCGTCCGCGGCGGCTCCTCTTGAGTCGACCTCGATGATGACCGGGTCAGGGGTCCTCACCCTGCCCGCGTTCACGGCATCCCCGATGCCTCTGCTGAGGTGGACCATCTTCCTGTCCGAGGGCTTCAAGCCGGTCTCGAGGACGATGTCGATCTCTTCCGCCGTGGTCGGGTAATAGAGATTGTCCGGCGTGCCGCCGACCGGTAGATCCAGCTTGACCTCGAAGGAGTGGGCGTAGGTCGCCCTGATCTTGCCGTCCCTGAACTCGTACCTGCCCTTGCTGTCGGTCTCGATGATCGCGACGATGTGATGAGGCCTTACCCAGTGGTACCTGCGCTGCTTCATCTGGAGGGCGTTCACGAACTCCCTGAGGTCCACGAAACCCTGCTCGTCCATCTTGAGCTCGAACCTCTCGGGGAAGTGTCTCAAGACCCCGGCCATCGTGCGGCTCATCCTGTCGAGCTCCTCGGTGTTCATCAGGAACCTGCCCTCAGAGCCGCAGACCGGGCAGTAATCCGCCCTGAAGTAACCGTGTTCGTTGCACTCCCTCAGCATTTAGGTAACCCTTGGGCACGGGTTATGTCAGGTCTTGATAAAAGCTTTCCCGTAAAGCTGAATTCGTTGCCAGCGTTGTTTTCGCCGCTCCAGAACGACGAATGATTGTCCCACCCCGCCCAGAGATAAAAAGGAAATTCTTATCTAGGTGTCGCGCCTAGACCTTTCTAGACTGACACGGAGAACGCTCTTGCTGGACGTGTCGTTACGAAGGTTTGACGGTATCAATAAAGGGAGTGTCTGCGTTTTTGTTGATGGCCATGAGAACGGGGGGATCAGAAGATGTCGCAGAGGGTAGTAGTCATCGGGGGAGGCATAGCCGGCATACAGGCATCGCTGGACCTCGCGGACATGGGCTACGAAGTCCACCTCGTTGAAAGGTCACCGTCCA
>CALMQK010000270.1 GCA_937872085.1 uncultured euryarchaeote | reverse complement strand
ATATGTCGACCCTCTATTCAACTTTGATACCCAAGACTCAGAAGTGATATTAGGCTTGAACCGGCTATCCGATGACGAATGTCACTTGAAGAGGAGCAGTTCTTGATGCAGGTCATGAAGCACCTGTTCAAATCAAGAGGCATCGACATATCTGGCTACTCTGAAAGCTTCATGATGCGGGCGATAAAAAAAAGGGTGGGCCGGACATGCGCCCCTGACAACCCTAGCTACTTGAAGATGTTGATCCGCAGCGAGGAGGAGACCAACGAGCTGCTAGGAGCGTTGTCCATCAATGTCACGGAGTTCTTCAGGGACAAGGGGGCGTTCGAATCCTTCGAGAAGGAGGCGATCAGGCCGCTCCTGGAGTCCAAGGTCCAGACTGGCGCACTGCTGAGGATATGGAGCGCTGGCTGTGCCACCGGTCAGGAGACCTACACGATCGCGATGTGTCTCGCGGAGGAGATGAGACGCCTTGAGCCAGGCAAGCGGCCACTCGCATCCGTTCTCGGTACTGATATCTCCGAACTCGCGCTCGCGAAAGCAGAGTCCGGGATCTACCCACGGGAGGAGGTCAAAGGGATACCAGAGAAGCTCCTGAACCTATATTTCGTAAGAAAAGGACACGCCTACGAGGCCGCCTCTTCATTGACCAAATACGTCAGGTTCGCTAGGGAGAATCTGCTGGAAAAGCCAGGTTCGAAATTCTTCGATGCGATCGTCTGCAGGAACGTCCTCATCTATTTCAGCAGGAAGATGCACGAGGTCGTCGTTCAGAACCTATACGAATCTCTCAGGAAGGACGGTTACCTCATGCTCGGCAGGACAGAGACGCTGATGGGGGCTCCAAGAAGCGCGTACGAGGTGGTGGACCTCGAGAACAGGATTCTGAGGAAGCTGTGATATCGCAGATTCAAGCGGTATCGTCTGACAGGCCCATGCCAAATCCAGTGCTTCTGATTGCAGAACCCGAGTCGATCATCTCATCGGGACCCATCAGTTCGTCCAGGCTGGGCACTTTGACGTCGTGCATGAATCCCTCGATCTTGCCATAGTTCGATGCCAGCTCGATGCACAATCCGCTCTGCATCTCATCTATCTGCTCTGGGGTCAAGGCCCTGGAGATCATCTCCGCCAACGTGACTCCTTCTTTTTCAGCCTGATTCACGAGCTCTCCGACTTCCAATGCAACCATCTAGATCCCATCCGAGCGTATGACAATCGTCAGACGATTATCGACTTGCTCGATATATAAACCTTGTCCATATGTTCCGGGCCCTCACTTCACGAGGTCGAGCCAGCTTGCGTACCGGACGTCCTTCCCTCTGACTATGTCCAGGAACCTCGATTGCAGTGCCTTTGTCATCGGTCCAGGAGATCCATCGCCGACCAGCCGTCGGTCGACTTCCCTGATCGGCGTGACCTCGGCTGCGGTCCCAGTGAAGAAGAGTTCATCGGCCCCATAGAGCTCAGCGCGGCTGAAGTTCTGTTCGATCAGTTCGTACCCCATTTCCTTGGCCAGGACCATGATCGAATCCCTTGTTATGCCTGGAAGTATCCCGGCGTTGAGGGGAGGGGTCAGTATCTTGCCTTTCCTTACGAGGAAGATGTTCTCGCCAGAGCCCTCGGCCACCATGTGCAGCTCGTTGAGCATTATCGTCTCGTCGAACCCGTTGAGCTTCGCTTCCATCACCGCGAGCGCACCGTTCAGGTAGTTCCCGCACACCTTTGCTGTTGCTGGGACCATCCCGCTGCCGACCCTGTGCCAAGAGGATGTGTGGACTCGTATCCCGTTCTTCATCCCTTCGTCCCCGAGGTACGCGCCGAGCGGGAACGAGATGATGAAGGTTTCGACCGGATACCCGATCGGGTTGACCCCCATGCCCTGAACTCCGAAGAATGAGATGGGGCGTATGTAGCATGAATCCAGCTTGTTGGCCTTGACCGTCTCCTTCGTCGCGGCGCAGAGCTGGTCGACGGTGTAGGGGATCCTGAGGTTGATGGCCTTTCCGGAGCTGTGGAACCTCTCCATGTGTTCCCTGAGCCTGAAGATGGCAGGTCCATCGCTCGTGCTGTAGCACCTGATCCCCTCGAAGGCCCCAGTGCCATAGTGCAGGCCATGCGTCATCACATGCACGGTCGCGTCCTTCCAGTCGACAAGCTTCCCGTTCTTCCAGATCTTCTCTGTTGGCTGTATCTGCATGCCTATCCATCCTCGATGTGTCTACCCAGATTTGATGACTTTGTTCCTAAGCGTTCCGACTGTGTCCAGTTCGACTTCGACAACGTCCCCGGCACTCATCGACGAGATGCCCGAGGGCGTGCCGGTCGGGATCAGGTCGCCAGGTTCCAGCGTCATCACCGTGGAGATGTACTCGACCAGACAGGCATCGTCGAATACCCTGTCGGACAACGGGGAATGCTGCACCACCTTCCCATTGAGCTTCGTCGTGACTTCCGAAGGTGCGGTCGTCGATATGAACGGTCCTGTCGGTGCGAACGTGTCGAACCCCTTCGCTCTCGTCCAGTCGACATCTGTCTTCTGCAGGTCCCGTGCGGTGACGTCGTTGAAGCAGGTGTACCCGAATATGTACCCGCTTCCGTTCCTGACATGGCTCGCCCTCTTTCCTATGACGATCGCGCTCTCTCCTTCGAAATCGACTCGTTGCGACACGGGAGGAAGGACAATGGAATCCCCTGGCCCGATCATGGCGGAGGAGGGCTTCGAGAATATGATCGGCGTTTGCGGCGGTCGAGAACCCATCTCGCGGATGTGGCCCCTGTAGTTGAGGCCGATGCAGATGATCTTCGACGGCCGCTCGACGGGCGCGAGCACCTTCAATTCCGAGAGGCCGTAGACCTTGTCCGTCGTGCCCGGATGCTTCTCCATGAACTCCAGCATCGAGGAAGCCTTGACTTCCCTCACTTCGTCTT
>CALMQK010000269.1 GCA_937872085.1 uncultured euryarchaeote | reverse complement strand
CAGAAGAACGGCGAGTCGACCATGTCCTTGATCATGCCTATGGCATGCGCGGTGCCCAGGCGCTGCTCCTGCTCGACATACTCGATCTTGACCCCGAAGTCCTTCCCGTCCCCGAAGTGCTCCCTTATGCGCTGGGCGCGCCATCCGACGAGGAGTATGATGTCCTTGATGCCCGATTCCTTGAGCGCGTCGATGTTGTGCTCCAGGAACGGCTTGCCCGCGACCGGAAGCAGGGGCTTCGGGATGTTCGATGTCAGCGGTCTCATCCTGAGCCCTTCGCCAGCGGCGAGTATGTAGCCCTTCACTTCACACACCTCTTGACTGCTCTCGATACGAATTCGAATATCTCGTCGGCCCTCTTCTTGACCCTGGCCTCCGCGAGATACCTTATCTTGGGCTCGGTCCCGGACGGCCTCACGAGCGCCCAGCCGTCCTCGAACTCCAGCCGGTAACCGTCGAGGCGCAGCAGCTGCACGTGCTTCACGGAGCCCATCGCGAGCTCGAGGCACTTCATGACCTTGGCCTTGTTCTCGAGCTTGAAAGACATGGCTCCCCTGAGGATCGGATAGACCGGGATGGCCTTCCTCTGCTCGGACAGCTTCTTCTCGCTGGCTATCTCCACGAGCCTGGCGGCCGCCAGTATCCCGTCCGGGCAGAATGTCTGGTCGGGGAATATCCAGGTCCCTGAAGGCTCCCCGCCGAAGTCCGCCCTGCTCCTCTTGACCTCCTCGCTCACGAAGACGTCGCCGACCCTCGTCCTGGTCACCTCCGCATCGATCGAATCGTCGATGGCCATGGACGTGTCGATCGTGACGACCGCCTTCTTCTTGCAGAACCTCTTCGCGAAGATGGCCAAGAGCTGGTCGCCTCCGAGGAAGACCCCTTTGTCGTCGATCGCGACCATCCTGTCGGCATCGCCGTCGTGCGCTATGCCGAGGTCCGCCTTGAGCGACCTGACCATGCTCTTGAGGTCGGTCAGGTTCTCGTCCGCCGGCTCCGGAGGCCTGCCGGGGAAGAACCCGCTGGGGTCTGAGTTGATCGTGACGACCTTGCAGCCCATCTGCTGCAGCACGATGGGGGTGATGGTGGATGCGGGGCCGTTGGCGCAGTCGACCACGACCGTCATGGGCTTCACCGGCTTGACCCCGTTCATGATCCTGTGGACATGCCTCTCGACCGCGTCGGTGATGACATGCCGGGTGCCGACCTCGTCCCAGGGCTTCTTCCTGAACCTGGCGGCATCGAGGGTCTTCTCGACCAGGTCGGTCTCCTCGGGGCCCCACCCGGAACCGTCAGGGTTCACGAGCTTGATGCCCCCGTACTCCGGAGGGTTGTGAGAAGCGGTGATCATGACCCCGCAGTCGAGCTCGCGGGCGCATTCTGCAAGCGTCGGCGTGGTGACCAGGCCCGCCTGATGGACCTCGCACCCGCATGACATCAGCCCCGCGGACAGGGCGCTCTCGATCATCGGTCCAGAGGTCCTCGAGTCC
>CALMQK010000268.1 GCA_937872085.1 uncultured euryarchaeote | reverse complement strand
CCCGATACTACATCAACGAAGGAAGGGAGCTCGGGGCCGATGAGAGCTTCCTTGACGAGATGGGGATAGAGGTCACACGGCTCAATGCGAGATTGTTGATAGTAGCTCTTGGAGACCATGCCTATCATGTGCCCCCGAAGAACTACGACGAGGCGCTGCACGCAGGCAGGACACACTCGATCGTCGTCATGGGAGGCGTGAGTCCAGGGATCACCACTGACGCCGTCTCCGCGCTCCTCGCCGAGCGGGTGAAGGCCAGGAGGCTGGTGAACGCCACGTCGGTCGACGGCGCATACACGTCCGACCCGGCGAAGGACCCGAAAGCCACGCGTATCCCGAAGATGACCCACAAGGAATTGGTCGACCTGGTTAGCGTCACGCCCCAGAGAGCCGGACCGAACATCGTCTTCGACCCCGTCGGTGCGAGGATAATCGAACGCTCGAAGATATCGCTCGCCATCGTGGCAGGAAGGGACCTGTCCAACCTCTTCGAGGCGCTTCAGGGTCACAAGTTCAAGGGCACGGTCGTAGGATAGTAGACTCGATTCAGCGAAGTCTGTTCTGTACCTTCTCGCTCTTCAGCTCGCGCAGCGCATCGGACGCTATCCACTTCGCGCTTGAGGATTTCGACCTCGCGATCTCCTCCCCCGCTTTGATGGCCGCCCTGTTCAAGCGCCGGTTCCTCTTCCCTATCTGCCTCAGGGCCCAGTTGACGGCCTTCTTCACGAAATTCCTGTCGTCCCCTGAACCATCGATGACCACCGGCAGGAACGCGAGGAACTTGTCATCTTCCGCAGCCTTGTCATGGACTGAGAGTGCAGCCATCATGACATAGCCAGCCCTCCTGACGAACTCCTCATCCATCGCGCTCCACTCGAGCGCTTTGCGGTACGCAAGATCAGTCCTATCGAACAAGTTGCTGCAGCACAGGTCGCAAATATCCCACGAGTCGAACCCCCGGACCCATTCCTCCATCTGCTCCTCCGTGACTTCCTTTGGATCGTCTATGAAGCAAGCGAGCAGCCGAGCTTCATGGACGCCGCTCCCCCACAGCCTGAGGGCGAGGCGATGGTCCTCGCCGATCTCCTTCGCCATTGCGCGGAGGCTGGGGACGGAGATGCCGAGCACCTTGCTCCGAGGTCGTATCCCGTATCTGGCCATCCCAGCGACGTTCCTCGGGTTGGCCATCGATTTCATCTTCTTCAGGATATGTTCGTAGCCTTGCTTTGCATTCTTCATGTACATCCTAATCTACAATGGCTCGAGGTCGTCGCTGCTGATCTCATCGAGTCCGCAAGAGGCGAACCTCTCCCTCAGCTCTCTGTATGCTGGACTTGGCATTCCCTTCCTATTGAAATACACCTTCCTTGAGTGTTCGCTGTTCTCGGCCATCTGCTTTATCATGTCCTCTGTCAGGGACCCGAGGGCATAGTACGCGGCCATGTGACCTATCGAGACCTTCTTCGATAACGCCACCTCGGTGAACCGGG
>CALMQK010000267.1 GCA_937872085.1 uncultured euryarchaeote | reverse complement strand
CGGATCTTGTCGAACAATCTCTCGACCTCATCCTTCGAGCCGATGTCGAGCGGCTCGAGGCGCCACGCGGGCCTGCCGTCGACATCAGGATTGTATGTCCCTCTGACCTCGAACCTGCCAGCAGCCTGTACGAAAAGCTTGCTGCCAAGCAGCCCCGAGGCCCCGAGTATGAGCAGTCTCTTCAAGCTGGACGCACCTTTTTACCGCAATGGATAGAGACAGCTTAATACCATTTGAGACTTCTGACCGGAGCAGATGGAACCGAAGCTGGGGAAGATAGACGGTGTTCTAATCAAGGACCTGCGGAGAATCGTTGATGACAGGGGTTGGCTGATGGAGATCTTCCGCAGCGACTGGCCCGAGTTCAAGAAATTCGGGCAGACCTACCTCACTACCTGCAAGCCCGGAGTGATCAAGGGCTGGCATTACCACAAGTTGCAGTGGGACCACTTTGTGCCGATCCGCGGGAATGCGTTGATAGCACTCTTCGATCCCAGGAAAGATTCGAAGACAACCGGCGATCTCATGGAGATCGAAGTAAGGGAAGGCGAGCCGAAACTCATCGAGATCCCACCATTCGTCTATCACGGGTTCACCCCTCTCGATGACAAGGAGATATGGGTTGTGAACACACCGACCGAGCTGTACAACTACAAGCAGCCAGATGAATATCGGCTGGAATGGAACGATCCGAGCATAGGCTACTCCTGGCGTAGGAAGGTGTGAGCGATGAGGATCCTGATAACCGGAGGTGCGGGGTTCATCGGCTGCAACTTCGTGAGGCATCTGCTCCAGAATCACCCTCAGAAACAAATCGTCGTCCTGGACAAACTCACCTACGCCGGCCGGCTTGAGAACCTCGAGGATGTGAAGTACAATATCACGTTCATAAAAGGGGACATCTGCGACAGTGAGGTCGTCAAGAAGGCCATGCAAGGTTGCGACGAGGTGGTCAATTTCGCCGCTGAGAGTCATGTCGACAGGAGCATAACTTCCCCCGAGGATTTCGTAAGGACCGATGTGCTTGGGGCCTTTATGCTGCTCGAGCAGGCGCGCAAGAGCGACGTCAAGAAGTTTCTACAGATATCCACCGATGAGGTCTACGGTTCTACCGTCTCCGGATCCTTCTCCGAGAAGAGCATCCTGGATCCCTCGTCGCCCTACAGCGCCAGCAAGGCCGGCGGTGAGCTTCTCGCCCGCTCGTACGCACGCACTTACGGACTGAACGTGATGGTCACGCGATCATCGAACAACTACGGGCCGTTTCAGTATCCCGAGAAGCTCATCCCAGTGCTTGTGATCAAGGCCTTGAGAAACGAGCCTCTGCCCATCTACGGCAAAGGCACGAATGTGAGGGACTGGCTACACGTGCTCGACAATTGCAGGGCAATCGACCTTGTCCTCGAGAAGGGCAAGCCTGGGGACATCATCAATGTCGGGTCGGGAAACGAAGTGACGAACATCGAGATCGCGAAGCTCATCCTCAAGTTCCTTAAGAGGCCGGAGAGCCTGATCAAGTTCGTCCAGGACAGACCAGGCCATGACTTCAGGTATTCCTTGAACTGGGACATGATAAGGAAGATGGGCTGGAAGCCGCAGATGAAACTGGAGGAAGGGCTTAGGAGCACCGTGGACTGGTACGTGGCCAACGAGAAATGGTGGGCAGGCTTGGTCTGAGAGGATCTACGCGGCCACCGATGTACATAAATGAACGTGCCACCCACAAGGATAGTTATACATTCACGCAATCACCACACAGGGGATGCCCACGTCGATCGAGATTGGGTTCATCGTCGGATTCGCAGTCGCCATGGCCGTGACTTTCATAATCGTGCCTTGGCTTATCCCCAGACTTAAGGCCAGAGGCATCGTCGGGAAGGACCTCAACAAGCCAGGGCAGGCAGTAATAGCAGAGATGGGCGGCATTGCAGT
>CALMQK010000266.1 GCA_937872085.1 uncultured euryarchaeote | reverse complement strand
TACTTCATCGTCAACCCAGTATTCGATGTGGAGATGCTGGTCATATCCTTTGCCGTGGGAATTTCCGTATTCATGATGCGACTTGTGGATGAGATGACTGGCTACCCGGCGCATGTGGCGGCAAAGGAGAAGAACCTCTGCGTCCGCCTCGGCCTGGAAGGGGCCGTCAGATTGGAATCTTACGTCCTTGTGTTATTCTATGTCGTCGTGGCTTCACTCGCGCTCTTCAACTTGACCTACTTGATGCTTTTCCTGACGCTCGTCCCAGCATCCAAGATCGTCAAGTTTCTTGGTAACAAGCAGGACAGGTTCAGGTTCGTCAGACCCGTGTTCGAGACGCTCAAGGTGGCTATAGGAACCGAGATCCTGATACTTCTGGCTTTGTCAGCGCGAATCGTTTTGACATACCTGTGATGGTCTCGACATTGCCGCGTGTGATCAACCGGTACTCCCTCACGGCGTCGAACCCACACTTCTTGCATGATTCGGTCCCTTTCATCGGGCAACCGGTATATTCCGAGCCGTCCGGAAGGACGAACGCCGAGACCCAGTACGGGCACTTCGTGCTGTAGTCCTCCTCTAGGAGTTCTCTGAGGGCCCGGTCGGTGTTCAAAACAGGATGTCCTTCCTTCTTGAGCTTCACGGCGAGGTCCACGACAGCCCTCTTCTCGTCCAGCGTGAGTGCCAGGTCGTACGGCGGGGGCGTTATGAAGTTCAACATGATGCCCTTGATCCGACGGTTCTTGGCGACTAGCTCCACGCAGGACCTGATATTGTCCAGATTCGGCTTCATCACGACCATGTTGGCGAAGATGTTCGGATGAGTGGTTTTCTCCAGGTTCGCCATCAGCATGTCGAAGACGCCCGAGCCTCGGATCGAATCGTGGACATCCCGCGTCCCGTCCAGGCTGACCGACACGACATCGCTCTCCTCGAAGATCACATTGGTGCCGTGAGTGGTGTATCCGGTGACGAAGTACCCCATGGATTTCCCCGCCCGGATGAGGTCCCTCAGGTCCTTGTCGCCATCCCTCCAGAGGGTCGGCTCCCCGCCTTCGAAGAACAGTATCCTCGCGCCTTTCTCGAAGTACTCTCTCATCTTGCCGACGGCGAAGTCGAAGGTCATCGCATGGGGGCCAGGCATGTCATCGATGTGCGCCGCGATGCTGCAATGCTTGCACTTGAGGTCGCACGCGTAGCCGATTATCATCGTGTTGACCAGGGGGTTCTTGATCCCGAACTTCGCCTTGAAGAACCAGCCGGCATAGTGAAAGTACTGACCGATGGAGATGAGTTTTCCCACGGACCGTTCGATGGAGAAATCCCTAC
>CALMQK010000265.1 GCA_937872085.1 uncultured euryarchaeote | reverse complement strand
GAGGTCATTGGGAAGATGGTCCAAAAGGGGAGCATCACGGTCCCCGTCGTCGACAAGGGGACGATCGTGGGCGTGGTGACGCGAGGGGATGTCATCAGGGGACTTGCGCTTGAGCAGCCTCAGGCGACCCCTAGGGGCCTATGAGCCCTACCACCTGAAGAGGCCTTTCTTCTTTTTCTTCTCGGGCTCACCCTTGGTTTCGGCTCTGGTTTGTGAGACAGGTGCCTTGAGCACCCGCGTCGTCTTCTGCAAGTCCGCGTTCGCAATATCGCGTGATTGCTGAGGACTCCGTTCCGGCGGCTTCACGGGTTCAGCTGCGGAAACTTGAAAGCTCTGACCGCACTCAAAGCACTTCTGAGTCCCGTTCGGATGGGCGTACAAGGACTCCTGCCCGCAGCTGCTACACTTCACACCTTCGAGGTGTCGCACAATGCCCAACTCGAGGCGCTTCATATCCACGTCCTTCTCCAGTGGTGAAGCGAACTCCTTCAAGCGACGGGCATGCTTGACCGCCCTGACGACATCCCTACTACCCAATGCGGCCTTTGCGTTCGCCGCGTGGTAGAGGCCTTCCTGCACGCCCATCCCGTACGATGAGGCCTCGAGGAGCATCGGCTCGTATGAGCTGAGTATCACGTTCACCCTTCCGATCTGCTTCGCCTCCAAGTCCTTCTGAACTCGCAGCTGCGCGAGATGTGCTTCGTCAACAGCTCGCTCAACGGATGACAGCATCTCGATTGCTTGCTTGAACGACCCGTCCTCGAAGGCCTTTCGAGCCTGTCCTAGGCTCGATTCAGCGGGAGCCGTATCTGCCCCTGCTTCCCGAGCTTCTTCGGTAGCGGCCCTGACGAGACTGAAACCTTCGTCGATCTCCTTGGTGCGGAGAGCTTTGGCACTCTTTGCTCGATCCTTTGCCTCATCCAAGAACTTGGCATGGTCGCCGATGTTGAATGTCGACTTTGCCTGTGCCGCGATCTCCAGGTATCTCCTCGCCTCATCCGTCCTGGTTCCGAAGGATTCGTAATCGGCGAGTAGCTCTCTGAGCTCCCCCTCCTCTCTCTCCGTGTCTGCCGCGAATGCTTCATAGGCCTTCTCCACGAGGCTCTCCAGCGACTCAAGGGCCTCCTCTCTCTGCCTGGGAGGGCCGTTTATGAACGACCTCTTTGCAGCGGCGAGTGCGATCTTCATTGCTGCGCCCGCTGGGTGATGTCCTTCTGCCAATCTGGAAAGGAGTTCGTCAGCCGCTCTGATCGAGACAGCGGTCGAGTAGACCTGTGCGTTGCTGAAGGTTTCGAAGCACTTCAATCGCATCTCTCTGTTGATCTTGATGGCGCCATAGAAATCACCGAGAATCATCCGGTTGTATGCGCTCTCGGACGCAGAATCCACATCGAAGAACGAAGGCCTCAGCGTAAGCGCTTCGTCGAGGTTCCGCTCGACGCTCTTCTCCTCGTCCTGGGGAAGCTCAGCTGTCTCAACCGGCCTGTCCGCTATCTCCTCTATTTCCTGAGCTACGGCTTTCACCTGGATAGTAGCGCTGTCCGAGCTTCTGCTGGGTTCATCGAGCGGTGGCTCGTCCACTTGAGGTTTCTTGCCCTTGTTTGCGAG
>CALMQK010000264.1 GCA_937872085.1 uncultured euryarchaeote | reverse complement strand
TCCAGCGAACCATCGGAGATCATATCCTCCAGGTGTCGCCTGACCGTCTTGGCCGAGACTCCAACCATACCAGCGATCTCAGCTATTGGTCTGCGTGCGTCGTCCCTGAGCGAGCCGATGATCTTCAGGTCAAGGGGAGAGAGTTCCTTGTAGCTCTGCTTCCGCGTCCCTCCTCCATCAACAAGATAGCTAGGCATTAGCGCGTCATCGAGACAGTATATGCCCACAGTAGGCTCCGGCATCTCCGCTGCTCGTTTCACGAATTCGACATAGCTGTCGAGCTCGGATATGTTCCTCAGAAAGCCGACGACATAGAGGTAGTTCCCTCCGGCGACGATGACGCGACGCGTTAGTTCGCTCTCCCCCAATCTATCCAAGGTCTCCTCGATCGATGCTGTCCTGGATCTGCCGGAAATTGCCATAGGAACCGCATTGAGGTAGGAAATGGAAATGCCCGCAATCGCGGCTTTGATTACCCCGATTTCCGTCAAGATTTTCATTCGGTGGTGAACAGCTTGCCTGGAGATCCCAAGCCTCTTGGCAAGCTCCAGGAAATGCATCCTAGGTTCCGCACCTATCAGAATCAATAGCTTCCGATCTGTATCATCCATTTCCTTCAGAACGCCAGGGCCATGCGAAGTATAGAACCTTTCTCATAAAGACCTGGACGCGTGACACCCATCGAGAGAACATTGTGTAGAGCGCGCTCTCTGAACCTCTTCGTTCACGAGAAAAGTCGACGAAAGGGTTTCCATCTCGGTACCAAAACCCCCTGATTGACGATTGGCCAGATGTTCAAGCTCATGTCCTGCTCCCTGCACATTTCAGTTTTGAGATGTGAAAGCAGGCCGGTTACTCTACCAGTTTCCTGGCCTCTTCCGCCGGCACGGCGATCATCGTCTCCGAGGACATGTTCTCAGCCCTTGCAAGCGCGCCCTGCATGACGGCTTTCTCATTAGGGGCATCGAGGATCACGACAACATCATAGCGTCCGAGAGTCCAATATATCTCCTTGATCTGGACACCCATCTTCTTCTCCCTTTCTAAGAACTCGAGGTTCTGCTTGATCATCTCTTTTGTGGGCTTCTTCCTGAACTTCACCAGTTGGATGTATCTTGGCATGTTACATCATTCCTCGGAGGTCCGAATATGATTTTTACATATTAACAAATCGACGTATCACTATGGCGGAGCTCAATCTCGGCTCCCTGCCAGTCGTTCTTCCTTGTCCAATCGGGTGATTTTGGATGAGGGGGCTGGGCCAAATCCGGCTCTCCGCGCAGATTACTTCCGAGACGGACCGTGCAGTTTGCACACGGCTCCCTGCACGCTGCGGCAAGAAATCACCGGGGGGGAAATGCGATTCGGATAAGGAGCGGGCCGAGGGTGCTTGACAGCGGTCCGAGTTTTCGAGTCTTCGAAAGGCACGGTTCAGTCGTCCAGATCATGCCTAGGCTCTCTTGCCTCGCTGGGCTTATTCTCCAAGCCGGCGTGCACCGGCTGTCTCGGCCTTCTCATCAGCCTCCTGGCCCAAAATGCAAGCGCTACGGGTACGACTAGGAATGGAACAGCGATGGAGAGGAGCTGGCCCCAGTCAAACGACACCCCCAAGATAGTCTCCGAGGTGCTGTCGCCCTGAGGCGCATAGCCCATTCCGAATTTGGGATCAGTGCTGGGCGATCCAGTCTGCTCATGGGTCATTCCAATATACGAGAAAGACAGCAGCAGAACGACGGCTATCAGGACTACCCACGAGGATGAGAGCAGGATGATGATCTTCGTGTTCTCGTTTGGTGACAGGAGATCCCTTGCCTTCCAGGAGAGACCGTAGTAGACGAACCCATGATCCTCGAAGCGCTTCACAAGCCCTCCATCTTCCATCTTCTTGAGATGCCGGAACACCGCGGCCTTGTCGATGTTCATAGACTCAGCGAGCTGTGTAATGGTCCTTCGCATCGGCTGAAGGGAATGGAGTATCTCCAGCCTCGTGTCGGAGGCGAGAGCGAACAGCGACTTCTTGTCCAGCTCGACCTTCATATGGTCAGCACCAAGACGGAAAGGGGGCTTCGGGAACATTAACCTCGCTCCACCATCCTCTCAGAGCGCCAATGTCGCATACACCTCGATGGGTCCGGGATTGATCGATGGGGGCGCGTAGTAGACCAGGGTGCCTTCATCCGACAGGTCGTCGATGTTGTTCGCCTTCACCTGCGTGTATGATACAGTGTACAAGTGGTCCCCTATGTAGAGGGACCTCATCACATTGGACATGTAGTAGTTGACATCCGAATGAGTGACGACGCCCTTCAGCGAGATACCGTTCTCCGCCGAGATGGTGAAAACATAGGCACCTTGCTGGTACTGGGAGCAGTTCCAGTAGACTCCGTAGGTGTAGGATGAGACCGGGATCACGAGGATTCCCCTGTCGGAATCGTACAGCACGGCCTTGTGACTCCATTGAGCGTCCGAGTACGAGTAGTCCGCATCTACCACGAATTTGCTGACCTCGCTCGGCTTCATCGGGTCCGTGACGTCGTAAAGGGAGACCTTCACGTTATTGTTCTCTCTCCCGATGCCCAATAGATGGTTCTTGTCGACAGGTTGGAGATAGCTGGAGAAGCCAGGCATCTCGAGCTCGCCTAGGACAACAGGCGACGAAGGAGCGCTCAGGTCGATCACGAACAACGGGTCCACCTGCCTGAAAGTGACGAGATAGAGCGTGTCGCCCACGAATCTAGCCGAGTAGATGCGCTCTCCGGGCGCGATCCCTTTGAGAACCCCGACTATGCTGAGGTCCGACCCAAGGACATAGACACTGTTCTTCATATCCATCCAGGACGTGGTGGTTGCGACCCTCAGATACGGGCCGTTCTCATCCATCGAGAACTGATTCAAGAGCCAGCCTCCCACCTCGCCCTTTGCGGTAGCGGCCATCCGGACTCCCTCGACGGCTATCCTGTAGATCGTAGTCTTCGTCGAGTCTTCCTGAGCCGCCACAATCCCTGAGTCGTTGGATATGGCGATGTCCCCGGTCCACTTCTGGATCGTGATGTACAGCGCATTCTGAGACATGTAGACGGTAGATGCCCATCCCGCGACGATCGACATAACATCGTGCGCCTCCGTGCGTATGTCGACTGACAGCACGTTCAGGAAACCCCCCGTCTCCCTGGTCTCAGGGTCGTAGTGAATCTTGTCCAAGGGCATCTTCCCGCCCATGTTCCCGATCCAAATCTTCGGTGTCGCGAACTCGTCGCCGTTGATCCAAGAATAGGACTGAGTGACGA
>CALMQK010000263.1 GCA_937872085.1 uncultured euryarchaeote | reverse complement strand
GGGTAATCGACGCTGCACTTTGGACATCTGATGGAACCCTCGAGCACTTCCTTGTCGTCCTCCTTCTTGACCGTGAGCTCCAGGGGATGGTACTTGCAGACCGGGCATGCGAGGATGTCCATCAACTTTCTCTTCATTTAGGCCACCGGACACCGATGGGCTGGACCGATAATAAGCCTACGGTCTCTCCCCTGGGGACTGGGGCGTTGTTCGTCCTACCAGTTCCCTACTCGTCCCAACAATTATTATCGGTCAGCTGCATTGCGAACTCATGCGCGTGGGTGTCATAGGCATGGGATCTACGGGTCAGAATCGCGCTGGGACAATCGCCGAGCGGGGAATGGTGGGCTAGCATTGAAGGTCCTTGTCACCGGCAGCTCAGGTCAGTTGGGCTCCTATGTCTGCGAAGAACTCCTGGGGAACAGCGAGGTATTGGGGCTGGATATCAGGCCTCAGCCCTATCCGGGCCTTAAGGCGATTTCTATCCAGGGGGACATCACAGAGCCCGGGGACGTGCGCTCGGCCCTGAAAGGGGTCAAGGCGGTCATCCACTGCGCGGCCCAGGTCAGCGTGGAAAAGTCTACCCAAGACCCGCTCTCCGACGCGAGGACGAACGTGCTTGGCACGATCAACATGCTTCACGAGAGCTCGCTGGCGGGAGTCTCCAAGTTCATCTTTGTCAGCAGTGCAGCGATATTCGGCCCCCCGAGATACATACCGATCGACGAGAACCATCCGACCAGCCCGATGAGCAACTACGGGGCCAGCAAGCTCGCGGGCGAGAAGTACACGCTTGCCTTCGCGCATACCAGCCAGATGGAAGTCGTCTCGGTCAGGCCGTTCAACTTCTATTCTCAGCGTGCCGACCCCGACAGTCCATATTCGGGCGTCATCACGAAGTTCCTCGCCAGGCTGAAGGCGGGCAAGCCGCCTATCATCGAGGGGGATGGCAGGCAGACGAGGGATTTCATCCACGCGAGGGATGTCGCCCGCTTGTTGGTCATCGCCATGAACAAGAAAGGCGCGCGTGGCGAGGTGTTCAACTGCGGCAGTGGCGTGTCGACCAGCATACTGGAGCTCGCAGACCTCATGATCAAGATCTCCGAGGAGCAGCTGAAGCCGGAGTTCGCCGCCCCCCGCGTGGGCGACATCAAGGAGAGCTTGGCGAGCACGACAAAAGCTTCTGGCCTGCTCGGGTTCAGGCCGAAGATAACGCTCGAAGAAGGCCTCAGCGAGATGTTCGGCTGACCTTCCCGATGCCCATGTATGCCTATCCCCGCTCTGAGCATCCTCGAGGTCGAGATAATGGCTCGGCCTTCAGTCGAAAACAATCAAAAGAGAATTAATGGAAGAGGTTTAGGGGTTTTAGTCGCTTCCTTATCGCCTTACGGGGACGGGGGTGACTTGCCCGGCTCGGATGGCGGCGGAGGAGTCAGCTCCATGGGTTTGGACTCCGGGGGCTTCGGCCTTGCCATCCTGTCCTTCATGTAAGGTACCACGATCAGCATGACGATCACGATGATCAGCAGTATCAGGAGGACCAGGTCGATCGCGCTGATTCCGCCAACGCTACTGTCCCAGCCACTCACCCGGTTGTTCACCTGGAATGCGGTCTGGTCGGCTGCCAGGAGGTCTCCGTTCGCTGCATCATAGGCCCATACCGTCACCGAGTGTTGAGCCATCGGGGCGTCCTTCGGGATCGTGTAGGATATCGTCCCCGTCGGAGAGTCCACGACGACATCGAAGGTGATGGGGTCGAAGGACACGCTCACATGTAGCCGGATGGTCGGTCTGGCGGACATCACGTACGACGAGAGGTCGTAGTGTATCGCTATCTTCTGTCCAGGCCCGAACTCACCTGAGGTGTATTTGGACTTCCCGACCGAGATGATGAGCTCCATCTGTGAAACGAGGTTCACGGTCGCGGTATCCGATGCGAAACCTCCCTCAGGGGTGGTCATGCGCAGTGTCGCGTCGTAGTGCGTCGATAGCAGCGGGCCTGCGTCCGGCACTGTGAACTCGAACGAGCCGGTCATGTCGAACGCGGGTGTTCCGTTGGTTACTCTGACCCCGTTGGAGTCAAACACTTCGTACGCGAGGTCAGCGGAAGCCTGTCCCGTGACGATTGTCCATTGGAAGACGATTGTGTCCCCGGGCCTGTATGTGCTCTTCTCGGATGTCAATCCGAGCAACGCGAAGTGGACAGGTGCAGAATCG
>CALMQK010000262.1 GCA_937872085.1 uncultured euryarchaeote | reverse complement strand
GGTGATGTCCAGCAGTACAGGTCCGTTTCTGCCGGAGATCGCGATGTTCGCGGCTTTGTGAAGCTGATGCAGGAGGTCCTTCGCATCCGTGACCTGGACAGCATACTTCGTTATTGAACTGACCAAGGGAATGATGTCCAGTTCTTGGAAGCCTTGCTGGCGGACGCCTCGGTTGCCCTTCAGCTCATGCTTGTTCACCTGCCCGGTGATGAACAGGCAAGGTATGGAATCGAACCAACAGCTGCCGATGCCTGTGATGAGATTGGTGGCCCCAGGCCCGCTCGTGCCCATTGCCAGGCCCAACTCCCTGCCTCTCGTGCAGCGTGCGATGCCTTCGGCGGCGAATGCAGCGGCCTGCTCATGATGCATGGAGGTGATCGTCATCCCCTCCTGCTTTGAGAGGCTGTCCAGTAGATGAGTGATCATGCCTCCTGCCACTTCATAGCAGTGATCAATAGAGTGGCGGGCCAGATACAATGCAATCGCGTCTGATGATTTCACGTTCGTCCCCCATTCTCAAGTCCTGCTGGTTCCAAACCAATCACCGGCTTTCGCCCTATCAAGCCTCTGTTGTACAACGAGTGGCAAGAACGCAACAAACCCTCACGCAATCCCGTATGCGGACGGTAGAATTCATACATTCGGTCCAACTGAGGGACATATCTGCTCCGTGTCGTGGTCACGTCATCGACCGATTGGCCTTTGGTGACTCCCACACCGCCAAAAATGTCAGAGATTGTCTGGGCAAGTTCGGCGATGCTGACCGTGGCCTCCCGACATCCCACGTTGTAGACCTCGTGCTTTGGCTTCCCAAGCAGAAGCTTGAACAGGAAGATGGCGAGGTCCGTAGCATAGCAATAACTCCTCACCGGACTGCCGTCGCCGCTAAGATGGATTTGGTCTTTCTCCGCTGCCTGCCAGATCAGATCCGGAACCGCAAAGCCTGAGTTCAGGTCTTGGTAGGGTCCCGTGAGCGAAAACACCCTGGCAATACGGTAGTCGATGCCGGATAGACGAAAGAGCTTCTCCGAGAGACGCTTCCCCTCGCCATAGCACGAAGATGTCTTAGATGAGTCAGGTCCGCCCAGATATTCCTCCGGCATCCCCTGCATTTCGGAAGGCTGTTCACCATAGATGGCCCCGCTACTGATGAGTATGGAACGTTTCGACCCGCACTGCTTACCCAGATCAGCAATGGAAGAAGACATGTCCACCATGTCTCGCAGGCTCCCCTCCGGATTCTCCATGACCTGCTTGGGGCTGGAAGGTGAGGCGGCATGGATGATGTAGTCACACATGTCCCCATTCATGTCAACAGCGTGTCTCTCGCCCCATCTCAGGGGGACAATCTCGCCGGCCTCAACCTGGGCGCGGTATCTCTCTATCAGGGTATCTGGCTGACGGGTGGGAAGCAACAGTTTGCATCTTTTCCCATTTCCCTTGTTGTTGAATCGGATGACACTCTCCACGAGGTAGCGACCCACGAAACCGCTACCGCCAGTGATCAGCAGAGACTTGCCAGACAATCGGCCCATTTCCGCTGAGCAAACGCTGACGATGCGATCGAGATCCTCTTTGATTACCGGATCCGCACCGACTCTTGACCCGCGTTCCTCCTCGGCACTAATTCCTACCACCACTTCTGGAATTGTTAGATCCTGCTAGAATATCAACTCACTCCATTATCGGATGGATTCAGTCAGAACGGCGATCACGTGATCCAGCATCTCCTCCGTGAGTCCTGGATACACGCCGATCCAGAAGGTGTCGTTCATTATGATGTCGGTGTTCCTCAATTTCCCCACCGCCCTATGCGGCAGACCTTTGAAATAGGGCTGACGCAGCAGGTTACCACCAAAGAGCAGTCTGGTGCCGATCTTCTTATGATCCAGTTTTCGAAGAAGCTCGTTCCGACTAACCCTGCACCGGGTTTTCAGCGTGATGGGAAACCCGAACCAAGACGGGTCCGAACCGTGCGTCGCTTCCGGAAGAATCATCTTGTCCTCAAGTCCACCCAGGCCTTCGCGCAAATAGCGATAATTGTTTCTTCTGATCCGTGTGAATTTGTCCAGGTGCCCTGTTTGGGCCAGGCCCACCGCTGCCTGCATGTCAGTCATCTTGAGGTTGTACCCCAGATTGGAGTAGGTGTACTTGTGGTCGTAGCCATAGGGGAGGTCTCCCAGCTGCTGGCTGAACCTACGCCCGCAGGTATTGTCCTTTCCTGGAGGGCAGTGACAGTCTCGACCCCAATCACGCATCGATTCGATGATCCTTGCCATGATCTTGTCGTTCGTGACCACAGCGCCACCTTCACCGGTGGTGATGTGGTGCGCCGGATAGAAACTGAATGTGGAGATATCTCCGAACGTTCCCACCTTCTTGCCTCGATAAGTCGAGCCAAGCGCATCGCAACAATCCTCGATCAGGAATAGATCGTTATCCTTCGCGATGCGGCAGATGCCATCGAGATCGAAAGGGTTCCCGAGAGTATGCGCCGCAACAATAGCTTTGGTCTTTGGTGTGATTGCCTTGTTGATCTCTGCCACGGAAATTCCGTAAGTGGGGATGTCCACATCCACGAACACGGGCATCAGACCGTTCTGGATGATGGGATTCACAGTTGTAGGAAAACCTGCTGCGACGGTGATGACCTCATCTCCCGGCCTGAGCGCATTCTTTTTCAATTCCGGAGAGGTGAGGGCCGAAATCGCAAGCAAATTGGCCGATGACCCTGAGTTGACCGTCAGCGCGTGTTTGGCCCCAACGAGATCAGCTAGGCGGGACTCGAAGGCATCGTTGAATCGGCCAGCCGTAAGCCAGAAGTCGAGGGAAGCGGCGACCAGGTGACGCAAGTCAGAGGCGTCGAAGACCCTGCCAGAAACCGGAACACTGGATCGCCCTGGTATGAATTCCTTCGGGCCGTGGGCAGCCTCAGCATACTCCGTAACCAGCCTAAGGATGCGATTCCTCAGATCCTCAGCTTTGATGTCGTCAAG
>CALMQK010000261.1 GCA_937872085.1 uncultured euryarchaeote | reverse complement strand
ACGATGGAGGCCATCCAACACTTCCAGGAGAAGACCATGCCTGGCTTCGGGGAGCTCTTCAGGATGCTTAGCTACCGGGAGATCGGAAGTGCCGCCATGATATCTCGGGCAGCCGCTTTCGTTTCTGAAAGAAAGGTCGTGTTCTGTCTCCCTGGCTCCGAGAAGGCGGTCAGACTTGCGTGCTCGAAGCTTGTCGCGCCGGAGTTGGGGCATCTCGTGTGGGAGGCCCAGAGATGAGGCCGATCAAACGCCTGATCCAACTGGATGAGGCCCTTTCACTGGCGTTGGCGAGGGCAAGACCGGTTGATCGAACTGAGGAATTGCTCATCCTACAGAGCGTAGGAAGGATCGCCGCGGAGGATGTGATCTCCACACTGAACGTCCCCCCATTCTCACGGTCTTCGATGGACGGTTATGCCGTCAGGGCGACCGATACCCTCGGCGCCTCTCGCATGAAGCCAATCACGCTCAGGAGGAAGGAGGTCCTGTATGCAGGCGCTATCCCAAGGAAGCCAGTCGGAAGGGACGAGTGCACAGAGATCGCGACCGGTGCGATGCTCCCGAAGGGGGCTGACTCTGTCGTGATGGTCGAGGACACGGAGGCGGATGGGGAGACCGTGAGGGTCTTCAAACCGGTTCACCGAGGCGAGAACATCTCCAAGAAAGGGGAAGATATCATGCCTCGCACGAAGGTCATCTCGAAGGGCGACTTCCTGAATCCGAGCAAGGTCGGCGCTCTTGCTGCTATCGGCCATGATCGGGTCAAGGTGTATGCCAAGCCGCTGGTGGCCGTCGTTCCGACCGGCAACGAGATCGCGGAGCTTGGGGCGAAGCTCGAGCCCGGGCAGGTATACAATATCAACAGCTACACGCTGGCCGGCGCGATCCAAGCTAATGGCGGCGATGTGAGGTTGTCGAAGATCGTAAGCGATTCCCTCGGAGATCTTGACAAGGTCGTAAGGGAGAACAGGGATTGCGATGTGCTCGTGTTCTCTGGAGGAAGCTCTGTCGGCGAGCGGGACATCATGCTCGATGTGCTTGAGAAGAGCGGCGAAGTCGTCTTTCACGGCGTTGCCATCAAGCCCGGAAAACCAACGCTGTTCGGGGTGATTGGTCGGCAGCTGCTCTTCGGGATGCCAGGTTATCCTACCGCGTGCCTATCGAACGCCTACATCCTGCTCGGTCCTGTACTGAGGAAGATGGCGCGGCTCCCGGATGCGCCGCCCTCGTTCGTTGACGCCAGGATGGCCAACAGGGTTGTGTCCACGACAGGCAGGACCCAGTTCCTCACGGTCCGGCTCGAGGGAGAATTGGCGTATCCTGCATTCAAGGAGTCGGGCGCGATCACCAGCATGGCATTCGCAGACGGGTATGTGATCATTCCGGCGGACATCGACCTCATCGAGAAGGATGAGAGGGTCAGGGTCTTTCTTCTTTGATCCTTCGCCTGGCGCAGATAACGGCTAATACACCCT
>CALMQK010000260.1 GCA_937872085.1 uncultured euryarchaeote | reverse complement strand
AACGACCATTGCAGGTTCCGTGCGTGACGTGCCAGTTGCGCGCGCTACCGCCGCGCCTTCACCCTTCGGTCCGCCCGTCATGGCCAACGACAACGCGGCAGGCGAACAGGCAACGCCAATTGTCACCACGATCAACGGGAACGGACTATTCGCGGTCTGGCAGGATCAGCGCTCCAGCACCGCTTGGAGCGCCATATACTCCTCCAGATCCTTCGACAACGGAACAACCTGGGCCCCTAACAAGAGGGTCGACGACCCCATCTTCAACTCATCCAAACCAATGGATCCTGCTATTGCCGTATCGAGAAACGGTACTATACTGGTCACATGGCAGGATAATCGCAGAAACACAATGGACTATGACATCTTCTTCGCGAAGTCGTACGATGAGGGGGTCACTTTCAAGAAGAACGTGAAAGTGGATGACTCCAAGACCTCCCCGAACTCATGGCAGGAGCGCCCCTCGATAGCAGTGACCCTTGGGGGCACAATATACATCGCCTGGACTGATGATCGCACGAATACTTTGAGAGTGAGGGGAGCCTTCTCGACGGATATGGGCGCAACCTTCTCACCAAGCAAGGAGATATCACCTGCCGTCGTGAGCGGACAGAACGAAGTGGATCTCGTTGCGAACGGGAATCGCATTTTCGCTGCGTTCATAGACAACACCACTGGCGTGAACCACCCGTATGTCTGCAGCTCGACTAATGGAGGAAGTATCTTCACCACCCCGACCAGGCTTGACAACACTGGCAGCCCCGGGAAGGCGCAGAACGGGGTCTCAATCGCCCCCATGCCCGCCGGAGGAGTCGTTGCCACCTGGACGGATAAGAGGAACGGAGATTCGGACATCTACGCGTCCATCATGTCTACCGATAGCAAGATCATAACATCGAACGTAAGGGTGGACAACGACTCGGGTTATGCGTACAACTGGCAGGAGGCAGTGGCAGTTGCCGCGGACCAGCTCGGGAACGTCTACGCCGCGTGGCAGGACGAGAGGACGACCGGCTATCCTGCGATACGCTTCGCAATCCTGAAGGTAGGGAAGAACCAGTTCGTCGCGAGCGTCGAGGTGGCCAGACCTGGCAATGCGGACATGCAATTGAGGCCGAGGATCACCTGTAGGGACCCCGGTCATGTGTATGTGACCTGGCAGGACGACAAAGCGGGCA
>CALMQK010000259.1 GCA_937872085.1 uncultured euryarchaeote | reverse complement strand
GCATATATGATGTGACCAGTGGTTCGAGAGAGACCGGGTTTGTAGGCATCAGCGGGAACAAGGCGATCACATCGCCGTCTGGATACTTGCGGAACACCACGGTGCTCTTCTCCGATGATTCGAGAAACTCAGGTGGATCGCCCGCCTTCTGATCGTGCAGTGGTTGTCCCGAAGGATAGTCGTCACGGTATGTCGTTTTCGTCTTTACGCCCTTGGCAGCGAGCGCGTGCCTGGCCGGTTCCCTTCTCCATCCCGCTGGTTTCGTCATGATCATCCCTCATCGGCAACGGTTTCGACTCTCGATATTACTTCGGCGTTCGGCAATCCCGTTCCGCGCCTGATATCAGCCGATGTGACGCGACCGACTACGCGCACATGGGCGTGATCAGCATCCCAGAGGCTCTTGGCGACCTCGTTCACGTTCGTCTCCAGCCATTCATCGATCAGGTCATACTCGGCCTCGTCCCTGAGCACAAGAACCTCAGTTGATTTGTAACGAACCATACTCGATCCTGTGGGATCCTCAGCTTCCACCTCGAGAAGCAGATACGCGAAATCATCTGGTTTTCCAGTCCAGTATCGCCACGATCTATCCTTGATCTTGTAGATGGAAGCCTTTACCCTACCTTCCCCCGCGCTTTGGCCAAAGGCGATGTTCGTTCTGATCTGCCCTGGGTAGCGCCCAGTTCGTACACCTTTCGCCGCTAGTGCGTGCCTGGCGGGTTCCTTCTTCCAACCTACTGGTTTGGCCATTTCAATCACCTTGTCCGCATACTGTGTTCCGCATCCACTAGCCTGTAAACTTGATCTTCGGTGTAGCCGCGGTACTTGGTCAGCTCTTCCATCATGGCTTCCTTGTTCATCATGCCATAGGTTGGCATGAGCTTTCCGAAATCGCCATGTTTCATTAGGTACTCAGCCGCGTCGGTCAGGTGTTTGATCATGAGCGCTGATTCCATAGTAGCGTACAGGCTGTCGCTGTCAGAGTATAACGGACTGGTGGATAGGATCGCCTTCTTCAAACCGTCGGGCGAAGTCCAAATATCATACTCCGTACCCTCGAGCCGATAGAACTCAAGTGACCCTAGCTTCCATGGTTCCTTGAACTGGCTGAGGTATCGCCTCATGGCTTCCTCGGGGTAATCCCTATCATACCTCTTGCCCTGCTCCATGATCCGGGTGATCTCGTCTATGGATCCCCGCTTCCCTTCTAGGATCGTGAACCTGTTCGATGCGTTCCCTGTCTTGATGCCCCTGGAGGCCAATGAATGCCTCGCAGGCTGATTCCGCCACCCAACCGGTTTCGTCATCAGTCCCACCAGAACCTCCAGCCCCCGTTCTGAGGACTGAACTCATCAGGTTTCAGTTGATCCTGTAACTTCCGTGCGGTGGCTTCATCGGTTCTTATGACGAAGCCGTCGAATGTGACGCGCGAATCATCACGCCCGCTCTCCGGTGGAATTGCGTAACCATTGATCTCTCCGTTGTATCTTTCAGTGAGTTCAACAATCTCCTTCGCTGTAGGGGAGTCGTTGTGATTGGAACCAGGAGCGATGATGTTCGGGTGCTCAGTGATGAGCTTCCTTCCGAACGCAGGTGGGACGCCGTCAAACCACCAGATGTACTTCCTCCACTTCCCCTTGTCCGGTTCTCTATTGTACGCTGCCGATGCGTGTTTCCAGAGAAAGTCATACACCGATGTGCGAGTTCCGCCTCCTGTAACGAGTCCTCGATGTGAACCGGTCTTTACACCTCGAGACGCGAGGCTGTGCCGCGCAGGCTGATTTCTCCACCCAACTGGTTTCGCCATTATCTCGCCACCTTCCTAACATGATACATCGTGTAGAGGAAATCGGTGATACGCTTCTGGTCATCTTCCGTCTTGCCGTACATCCGCGCTAGATCCCCGCTGATCGCCTCGAACCACTTCGGATCATGGATCAGGGCTAGGGCACCCTTGCGATCCTGATTATCCGGCCCGCCGCCTTCGTCGTAAGCCGCGATCTCAACCTCGAAATAGATCTCTTTGAGCGTTTCAGCCGGGAGGTTGAACCGCTTCTCGATCTTCCGGTCGAACTCCGCCTCGCGGTCGCGCTCGGCGGGGGAGTAATCCTGCCGCACGGTTTCGCCGAGCGCGCGGATCGCCGGGCCGAGGGGTGGTCCTCGTGTTGTCTTGATACCTTGAGCCGCTAGCGCGTGCCGAGCGGGCTGTTTAGGCCACCCTCTAGGCATGAAAGACTCCTAAGTCGAGAGCGGGGTATAGCGATATCATGTTTTCTACACGGTAAATCGTGATATTATCTCGGTTTAATAAGTAGCCAGCCATGTTTACGAGCCATGGCTCGATGTTCGGAAGAGAGCAGGCGGCGGATCGGCTCGCTCGCGTTGGCGCGCGTATTCTTGTCGAGAAAGGCACGCCGCCCGCCGCTTCGCCTGTTTTCCGCCTGGCTACCCCATTTCGCAGGCGGCGCTACTTATACCTTCCCTAGCGAAGTTGGCAGGATCGCGCCCGTTGCCTGCGCGGGCATAGGGGCGTTGCAGGCGTGTTGATCAATCGGTGTACCCTGTACGTCTGGCATCGATGCCGCTATCACGCTAGGCGCGAAGCCCGCGCCTTCCGGCGGGGATCCTACGGTCTGATACTGATCGAAATAGTGGCGCGGTGCTGATCCTACGAACGCCGCGATCCTCGCAATGACGGCTTTTTCATCCTTGAGTTCGTAGTCCCATATGATCAAGCATTCGTAACCGTACTCCGCATATCTATCCTTCTTGATCTTTTCATCCTCTGGGGGGTGAATGGCTTTCCAAGAACCAAACACCTCGATCACTCTCTTACTGCTATCTTTGGCAATGAAATCAGGTATGAACCCATTTATGGGGTTCCCGTCCCGCCCCCCGTTGTACTTGAATCCGCCAGGCCATCCGGCCTGAAGAAGCGCATCCATATGCTTCTCGGGGCGCGTCGGCCTCGCGTTGATGCTACAAGCCCACCTCTTGATATATTCCGGATCCTCGAACTTACGCTTTCCACTAATGGCCATCTTTCTTCTTGTGTCAGTCGAACGTTTCATTCCCTTAATGCCAGCACTTATTTTCATTCTTGCTTCAGGCGACATCTTCTTCCCCATATTACCGAGGCCGATCTTCGCTCTCGTTTCGGGTGATGTCGTATGACCCGATAGAGCAAGATGAATCTTCTCTCTTGCTTTAGGCGTGTGATGCCACCCCTTTTTCCCCAAATGAGAAAGACGTCTTTTCTCTCTTGTCTCGGGTGTACGATGAGCCATAGTGAAGCGGTCTAGTTGTTCGGATGTGAGTTTTCTGCCCAACTGGGCAACACGGTTCTTCTCGTTTTGTTCGGGTGTATGCGTCTTTCCCAAAAGGGACATACTGATCTTCGCACACACTTCAGGCGAACGCTTCATTCCCGTATTAGCAAGACGCGTCTTCTCGATTGCTTCAGGTGGTTGCTTTTTACCCAAATGAGAAAGCCGCATCCTTGCGCGCGTCTCAGCACTAAAAGGTGGGCGTTTCTTTCCAAGATGGCTTCGCCGTTTCTTCTCCCTCGTTTCAGGAGAGTCGTGTTCACCCTTCTTCGGCATTGATCGTGCAACCCCAGTTGAGTATCAAGGAGAGTGATATATAAATCCTACTCAGGGGGTGGCGCGATTAGGCTACTTGCCGATGCCCTGAACCCAATCTTGAACGGTTCGCCGTGGCTTCTCCAGGATCGCCGCGATCTCAGGAACGCTCTTGCCCTTCTTCCTGAGCCATTGAGCGAATGCCTTCGGATCCACGTCCTCATCAGAGATCTCATCCTTGTGCTTCTCGGCATAGTCCATCACAAGTTTCCACTGCTTGTTGCCAGCCTCATCTTCCGACAACCCGCTCATAAACGAAAAGAGACCCTCTATGTCGATGTTCATCTGAAACCATTGGAGCTGGTCCGGATCATAGGCCAGAGTGCACGCTGGCCAGTCAGTGATTGTCCTTGAGTGCATCACCATTCCCTGACGGATATCAACAAGCATCGTTCTCTTCGACAACTTCTCGAACTCCGCAACCGCCGTTTGAGCGACCACAGTCGGTATGAGCGATTGGTAGTGCGATATGAAGGTCAGGCTCGCGTGCATTTTTCCGAAACAGAGCGCCAGCTTGCTGAGATCCACGTTCCGTGGCCGGACGGTTTCTACCTTAGCGAAGAAAAGATTCGCCTCATCGAATATGATGTTGCTTTCCTTCCCCTCGATATTCGACTTGCATACGGTGATCAGGAGATCCGAGAGCTTTGGACAATAATGATATCCATTTGGAACTGGGGTTTTTATGAGGATATTCGAGGCGACGTTTATCCCTTTCGCAAGGAACAGTTCCGCCAAGTACAGCCCAGCGTTGGACTTCCCGGACTTGATCGCGCCCTTCAAAGTTGCTTTGGTTCCAACTCCATGCCAGCTGATGAAAACATCCGTGGCATATAATTCGAAGCGGTCAGCGTTCGCTTCCTCATCCTGGTTCAGTGCGAACCCGCCGACGCGCGTAAGCGCATCCAATCCATTCAGTGTAAGGTTGAGTTGCTTCAGGCATTCCCGAACGAAGTCCCTGTGCACGCTAGGGATCAGCCATGGTTCCCGATCATTGAGGATGTCCACATCGGGGCAGGCATCCTCATCGACGCCGAGTGCCTTGGCCTGAGCGGGGCTTTCCTCCCGAAGGCGCAGCACGCCCATATCAGAGATCAGGGAGAGCTTCTGGCTCCATTTATCAAACACGCCAGGTTCTGCACATAAGGGTGTTAGCATGAAAGCCATTTCCTCTGCCGGTTGGTAGTCCGCCTTCAGGGCGCGCTTCAGCCGTTGGGAGTGTTTGGCGATTTCGAGTAGTTTGATATGTGCAACATCCGGCTTATCTTCACCACTCATAGTCTATCCCTCGATCCTAGCTTGAATCCGATCCGCGCGCGTGGATCCTCGAACCGCGCCTGCTCGCGGGACCATTCGCCGTAGGCAACCGCTGGAAAGTAGATCACGAACGGCGACCATTTCCAGAACGCGAATCTTTTCATTTCCCAAAAGCTGGCCAAGTCATACCAAAACTCCCGCTCGCTTGGGGTAGAGAAGTAATCCGTTACAAATTCTCTCAGTTTTGAGGACGAATCGATACTCGCCAGCCGTGTGCGGAACATATAGGCAGCGGTCTTGGCCGCCTCGATCATCTCATCCGTCATGATCGAGCTCCCGCTTCTTCAGCTTTCGGGATCTGTACGCAGCTTTCATGTGTGCCGCTGCCGCCTCGATGGCTTCTTCTCCCGGCCCGTCCTCTGGATAATCGTCTGGGGGTGGCTTGCTGACATCGGGGAAGTCGAACTTCCGCGGCAGGTCAGCCTGTGGTATAACAGTTGGTATA
>CALMQK010000258.1 GCA_937872085.1 uncultured euryarchaeote | reverse complement strand
AGTTCGGAGTCCCTGTCCAGCCCGAGCATCAACTGCGTGAGGTCGTTCGACCCGATGGAGAACCCGTCGAACACCTCGGCGAACTGGTCCGCCATGATCACATTGCTCGGGATCTCCGCCATCATGTAGACCTCGAGACCGTTCTCGCCTTGCTTCAGCCCGAACTCCCTCATCGTGTCGATCACCTTCCGACCTTCCTCGGGCGTCCGGCAGAACGGGACCATGACCTTGACGTTGGTAAGGCCCTTCTTCTCGCGCACGCGCTTGAGGGCGGCGCACTCCAGCTTGAACGCTTCCCTGAAATGGCCGGTATAATACCTAGATGCGCCTCTCCAGCCGATCATCGGGTTCTCCTCGGTGGGCTCGTAGAGGCTGCCACCCAGCAGGCTCGCGTACTCGTTCGTCTTGAAGTCGGAGAGCCTGACTATGACATCCCTCGGATAGAACGTGGCGGCTATCTTCCCCACGCCCCACGCGAGCTTCTCGACGAAGAAGTCCTCCTTGTCTTCGTAGCCGTGGGTCTTCTCTTCGATCCTCTCGACGACCTTTGCGATCGCAGCGTCGGTCTCGCCCCTCTTCTTGAGCTTCTTGAACTCTATGAGTGCCAGTGGATGGATGCCTATGTGGGATGCGATTATGAATTCGAGACGTGCCAGGCCAACACCGTCGCACGGTATCCTGCCCTGGTTGAATACGTGCTCCGGGACCCCCACGTTCATCATGATCTTCGTCTTCGTCGTCGGGATGCTCTTGAGGTCCGTCCTGTCGATCCTGAACTTCAGGATGCCGTCATAGACGATACCCTGTCCCTCGGAAGTGTCGGTCGTCACCTGCTGTCCGGTCTTCATGGTCTTCGTGCCGTTCCCCGTGCCGATTATGCAGGGGATGCCGAGTTCCCGGGACACGATGGCCGCGTGGCAGGTCCTGCCGCCCCTGTCAGTCACGATGGCGGACGCGATCCTCATGATCGGCTCCCAGTCCGGGTCCGTCTTGTCCGTCACGAGCACCTCGCCTTTCCTGAAATCAGATATCTCATAAGCGCTCTCGAGCACCTTCACGATCCCTTGACCGATCTTGGCTCCGACGGCCTCGCCACGCGCAATCACTTCGCCCTTCCCTTCGAGCACATATGTCTCGAGGACGTTCTCGATCGCCATGGCGTGGACGGTCTCCGGCCGTGCCTGGACCACGTACAGGTCGCCCGTGATGCCATCCTTGGCCCACTCGATGTCCATCTGCTTGCCATAGTGTTTCTCTATCGCACACGCCCATTCCGCGAGCTTCTCGATCTCCTTGTCATCCAGGATGAAAGACTGTCGATCGGCTTCAGTCACTTCGGCGTCCATGATGCCGATCCCCTTGGTCGCGTAGACGAGCTTGTGCATCTTGCTCCCGAGCTTCTTCTCGATGATCGGGTCTTCGAACTTGCCTATGGATGGCTTGAAGACATAGAACTGGTCGGGGTTGCATGCGCCCTGAACGATCATCTCACCAAGGCCCCACGAACCGGTGATGTAGACGACGTTGTCGAACCCGCTCTCGGTGTCGAGGGTGAACATGACCCCCGAGCATGCGAGATCGCTTCTTACCATCCTCTGGACGCCCACGGAAAGGGCGTTCTCGATGTGCTCGAAGCCCTTGTGAGCCCTATAGGCGATGGCTCGGTCCGTGAAAAGGCTGGCGAAGCACTGCTTGATGGATTTCATCACTGCCGTCTCGCCTCTCACGTTGAGGACGGTCTCGTGTTGTCCTGCGAACGATGCGCCGTCCAAGTCCTCCGAGGTAGCGCTTGACCTGACCGCGACGCTCGGATTCGGCATGTTGAGTCTACGACCGAGCTCCCAGTAGCCATAGCCGACCTCGCGTCTGACTTCCTCCGGGAACTCCGATTCGATGAACATCTTCCGGATTCTCTTGCCCCTGTCTGCCACGTCGGCAGGGTTGTCGGAATCGAGGTCCTTGAGGGTGTCCTTGATCCTGCCCTCAAGACCGTTCTGATCGATGAATTCCCTGAATGCTTTCGTAGTGATGGCAAAACCCTCGGGGACTTTGACGCCCATCTTGGTGAGGTGCCCGATCATCTCGCCTAGCGAAGCGTTCTTGCCGCCGACCTTGGCGATGTCCTTCAGGCCCACCTCGTTCAACCAAAGCACACGCTCGTTGGTTCTCTTGGATGAGATGTTCTCCCCTTCGAGCATTTTTTGCCACGCCCTGAACAGGTTAGGCATCGCGTTCGCACATAGGATGAGCCCTGCACGGCGACAAGGCAACCAACGTGCCACATCCAGCGAGCCGCTGAGAACAGTCCCACGTGCCCCCTATGAGACGGATGGATGATGTCTGGGGCGACTGACTGCTCACAACGATACGGGGATAAATGTCCCACTCTTAATAACATTTCTGGGGTACTTTTTGCCACCGGAGATTCCAGCGGCATGTTCCACGAGCCGCGCGCGTTTCAGGTGCACGTGTCCGCCCGATCACCCCATGCCTGGAGAAAGGAATTAATCCACGACTGCGTTCCGCACGCGAAGGCTGTGGACTTGAAGCTCGCGATGCTTACATACAGTACCAGACCGCGTGGCGGAGTTGTCCACGCCCTCAAGCTGGCGGAGAGGCTATCCGCCATGGGAGTCGACGTCACCCTGTACTCGCTGGCGCGCTCAGACGATCATGTCGGGCTCGGTGGATACTTCCGGAAGGTCTCCGTGCCATTCAAGATCATCCCATATGAATGGCACCCAGATCTGATGACCAGATTGAACAGGATGATAGAGGCCTACACCGCGAGCCTTCCCAGGGATGTCGATTTGTACCACGCTCAGGATTGTGTTGGTGGAACCGCACTAACGCGGATGAAATCGCATGGCATGATCCCTTCACCCATCTTCCGCACGATCCATCACATCGACGACTGCGCGGAACCAAGCTTGCTCGAGTTCGAGAAGAAGGCCCTGGCATCAGCAGAGCACAGGTTCGTGGTGTCGAGATACTGGCAGGACGTCCTCCGGACGCAGTATGGGTGCGACTCGATGGTCACGTACAATGGGCTGGATTTGGAGGACTTCAGCCGCCTGCCAACCCGCAGGTCCAGGACGGCCAGTGTCCTTTTCGTCGGCGGGCTCGAACCGCGGAAAGGGCTCGAGTATCTCGTGCTCGCGATGGAACAGGTGGTGCACGAGATACCGGACGCGAGACTCGTCGCTGTGGCCAAGACAGGATTCGGGGGGACCGACGACTGGCACTTCTTCGAGCAGCTCGCCGGCAGAGCGGGCCTGATGGACAACGTGGATTTTCAGGAGTCGGTCAGTCAGGAGACGCTCCTCGGATTTTATTCTGATTGTGACATATTGGTCCTCCCTTCAAGGACCGAGGGCTGGGGTCTCTCGCTGATGGAGGCGATGGCCTGCAAGAAGCCCGTGGTGGCGAGCCGAGTCGGTGGCATCCCTGAACTGGTGCGCGATGGAACGGATGGCCTCCTGGTCGGGGCAGGGGACGTGGCTGGGCTCTCGCAGGCGATCCTGAGACTGCTCAAGGATTCCGATCTCCGCGAACGGATGGGCGTAGCCGGCAAGGAGAGAGTCGGCATGTACTCGTGGGACGCGACGGCACGCATCGTCCTTGAAGAGTATCGACGCGTTCTTCAGCTCGATTGATCCTTCGAGCATGGACACGACTCGCGGGCTGTGGATCGATGACCATTTTGGAGCATGTAAGGCAGCGCGGGTCGTCCCGACCGAAAGGAGCTCTGCGAAAACCATTACACTTCATCTGGCGGTTCTGTCGCGTCATCGGGTGATGTGACCGTTTCAGGTCACATCCCCCATGTGAAGGGCCGCCACTCGACATCCATTCGATGGCGTTCGAGAGCCCGAAGCTCGAAGAGTAACGGCTAAGCGGCCTTCCCATCGGCTTTCTCCCCCTGACCTGTCCCGGCGACGAGGTATATCGCCAACATCACCATGACCGCTCCTGCTACGGCTGCTGTACTTAGGGTTTCCCCGAGCCAGCCAATGGATATCGCGAGAGCAGTTAGGACCTCGACCAGCATGATCGTGGCGGACGCCGTCGCGGACACGCCTTCGAGTCCCATCGCCCACAGGAGTGTCGCGATGGAGGTGCAGAACAGACCGAGGTATACTATGGCCACGAGGCCGAGCGGCTCGAAGGTGAAGTCCCCGCCACCGGTGAGGAGCAAGTAGATGGCCGGAATCGTCAACCAGAGCGCACATGTAGCTATCGCCGCGGAACTGATCTCGATGCCTGTGTGCTCGGACAGCAGCTTCTTGTTCAGGATAATGAAGAACGCCCAGCTCCAGCCCGCCGCATAGACGATGATATCGCCTAATATCTGACCCTGTTCGAACCTGAGATCACTGTTCAGGGTGAGCAGGAATGCGCCCGCGGTGCCGAGCATGATGCCTGCCGCCTGTATCTTGCCAAGGCGTTCGCGGAACGCGAAGTACGAGATGATCGCGACGGCCACGATGTTGATGTCCACGAGAAGCGCGGTCTTCGATGCGGTCGTCATCGTGAGACCGATGTATTGGAGCATGAACCCGCCAGCGTTGAATCCTCCGATCAACCAGATGATCGGTTTCTTGAATATCGAGAAGGAGATGAGGCGGAACGTCGCGACGACAGCGATGGTGATCGCGGCGGCGACGATGAATCTCAGCCAGAGGAAGAATACATCGTTCCCGACGTACCTGAGGCCGAACTTCGTCCCAGGGAAAGAAGTGCCCCAAATGAGACTAGCGAAGACTGTCAGGTAGACCGCACTTCTCCAGTCCCTGGATGCCATCGGAACGGTAGAACGCGGCGAGGTATTAGAATAAATCGGAATCTACTTCGGTGGTTCCTTCGGAAGGTCCACGTGGAAGACGCTGCCTTTGCCCACCTGGCTCTCGACCCATATCCTGCCTTGGTGCGCCTCGATTATGCCCTTCGCTATCGGCAGGCCGAGCCCGAGCCTGTCGACCTGATGGGAGAGGGCGTTGCTCGTGACGATGTGGAACCTGTCGAAGATCTGGCCCAACGCCTCGAGGGGTATGCCCACGCCGTTGTCCTTCACCCAGACATGGAGCATCCGACCCTCGTCCCTGGCGCTGA
>CALMQK010000257.1 GCA_937872085.1 uncultured euryarchaeote | reverse complement strand
ATACTGGCGGGGCGTTACCAATTATTATCGCCAAAAGGCAAAAGTATTTAATCAGTCCCGTCTTTGGAGTTTCAGAAGAACAGCGCATCAAACTTCAACTGGCATATCAACCAATATCCAAGTGAATGTTACCGAGACCAAGGATTTCCACGATGATGGCGTCCCTGGACTCATGGAACTAGATGTCTGTCAGCACCCTCCGGAAGGGTACTGCACCAAAGAGCGGCAGACCCAGCCTAACACCGGAGAAGACTGGCAGTGCTGTTTTTCGCAAAGGACAAGGAAGTGTAGACAATGGACATTGATCCAAGTACAACGAAGTACCTGATTTCGGCAAGGCTTTCGACCGATGGAATAGTCGAGAAGCCAGACATAGTAGGCGCGATTTTCGGACAGACTGAGGGATTGCTCGGGGACGAACTGGACCTGAGGGACCTTCAGAAGAGCGGCAGGATCGGAAGGATCGAGGTAGAGGTCAGCTCGACCAAGGGCAAGTCGGAGGGCATGGTATTCGTACCTTCGAGCCTTGACCAGGTCGAGACGGCCATACTGGCATCGAGCCTCGAGACGATCGATAGGGTAGGTCCCTGCAAGGCGAGGATAACCATCGACAAGATCGAGGACGTGAGGATATCCAAGAGGAACAAGATCATCGAGCGCGCGAAGCAGCTGTTGAACGAGCTGATGAAGGCGTCCAAGGTCAGCGGGGTTGACCTTGCCGATTCCGTGAGGCAGTCCGTGCAGATAGAGGAGGCCGTCCACTACGGCAAGGACAGGCTGCCAGCGGGCCCCAACATAGAGGATTCAGACGCGATCATAGTCGTCGAAGGACGTTCGGACGTGCTGAACCTCCTGAAGTACGGGATAAAGAACGTTATCGCGGTGGAAGGCACGAACGTGCCCCAGGCGATAGTCGACCTGGCCCGCGAGAAGGTCGTCACGGCCTTCGTGGATGGGGACAGGGGCGGCGAGCTCATCCTCAGAGAGCTCCTGCAGGTGGCGGAGATAGACTTCATCGCGAGGGCTCCCGCAGGACAAGAGGTCGAGGAGCTCACGCAGAAGCAGATCGTCAAGTGCCTGAGGAACAAGGTCCCCGCGGATCAGTTTGCAGAAATGCTCAACATCACTCCTGCATTCCCCAAGAATGGTGAAAAAGGGGGCAGGAGAGAGGACGACAGGGGCGGGCGCGAGAGACGGGATGATGAAAGGGGAAGACCGCAACCGCACCCCGCAAAGGAGAGGGAGCAGAAGACAGCCCCAAGACCCCAGGAGCGACCTCCGGAGCCCGAGAAGCTTGTGAAGAAGCTGTCTCCAGAGCAGATCAGATACAGGGGACTCCTCGACGAGCTCAACAACACGTCGAAGGCGAGGCTGCTCAATTCCAGCGGGAACGTCATCAAGGAAGTGCACGTGAGCCTGCTCGCCGACACCCTGAAGGAGGGTGCGGAGGGACTGGTCGCGGTGGTCCTCGATGGCATCATAACGCAGAGGATACTCGATATCGCGGTGGAAAAGAATATCATCGCGGTAGTAGGTGTTAAGTTGGGGAACATAGCCAAGCTTCCGACGAACGTGGATGTCTTGACCAGAGAGGACCTCATCTGAACATCGTGGAAATCATGCCGAACGAGGAAGAGCAGGCGGACAAGTCACCCAGGTCACTAGACGACTTCGAGACTACAGCGGACATACGGATCTCGCAGGACCCGCTGGAGAGGGTCATAGGCCAGGACGAGGCCGTCCGGCTGGCGCGCATCGCCGCTTCCCAGAGGAGGCATTTCCTCCTCGTTGGCCCGCCCGGTACTGGCAAATCGATGATAGCTCAGGCCCTTTCGCTCCACCTATCGAGGCCGACGGAGGAGATCAGGGTCGTGCACAATCCGGAGAACCCGGAGCGGCCGCTGGTCGAGGTCAAGGGCTTTGACGAGGTCACGAAGGAGCTCGAATCCAGAGGCTCCGCCGAGGGAGA
>CALMQK010000256.1 GCA_937872085.1 uncultured euryarchaeote | reverse complement strand
CAGCTTCACGTCGCGGAGGATGTCTTCCTTTGAGCGCGAGAAGGTCACGTAGCACATCTTCTCCGGAAGGCGTCCGTTCTTTCCGGCATCGCCGAGCATGAACTGTCGAGTGTCCGGGAACTCCTTGACGATCCCGATCTTCGCAGCAGAGGTCAGCGCGAACTCGTGCCCCCCTCCGCCCACGTCGCCAAGCAACAGCACTACGGACCCGACCGGCAGCCCACCCTGCATGATGGAGTCGAAGTCCGCGACTCCAGTGGGCATCCTATCCACATCCGTTGTCCGATCTGAGGTCATCTAGGACATGCCTCCGTGACCTGCTCGGTTCCTGATTCATAGGAAGGCTGTGGTCTTGCGGCCTGAACTCCTTCCTCCACAGGCATTTCAAGTGTCCGTCCAACTGACGGCCACATAGATGATGATACGAATCTTCCTCGATTTGAAATGAGAGTGATACAATCATACAACGGGACAGAAGGCCACGATAGCATCAACTGTTAATCACCCCTTCTGATATGATTTGGCCTCGCGCGTGTGCTAGGCGCGTATAAAATCAAGGTGTGAGTATAAATATTTTGGTAATCGCAAAATGGCGCATCATTGGATCTTCAGGATGAACTCCTGCAGCATGCGGACGGCTTCTTCCGTCGACTGCATTTTTATCGAGGTCCTCGACCCCTTGAAGATCTTCTTGGCGCAGGTCGCATTCGCATCAGAACAAACCGCGATGAAGACCAATCCCACCGGTTTCGCTCGCGAACCCCCAGCTGGGCCTGCTATCCCGGTCACTCCGACCCCGATGGCGGTCTTTAGTCTCCTACGCACTCCAGACGCCATCTGGATGGCGATCGGCCGGCTCACTGCGCCCTTGCTAGCAAGCACCGCACTGTCTACCCCAAGGAGGTTCACTTTGGCGGCGTTGCTGTATGAGATGACCCCGCCCATGAAGTAGTCGCTGCTTCCGGGGACGTCGGTGATACGATCACCGAGTCTCCCGCCCGTGCAGGATTCCGCAACGCTCACTGTGAGGTTCCTCTGCCTGAGCAGTTGCCCGACCCGGCTAGCGAGCACGGCACCCACCGCCCTTCGAAGGCACTGGTTTCATCCCCGCGTCCAGCAGCCGTTGCCTCGCATCGACCGACTCCAGCATTCTGGCAACAGGTCCCGGGACGAGATGTTCCCACTTCTCATCAGACGCTATCCTCCGCCTGATCTCAGTGGCCGAGTAGTCTTTCGGATTGTATGCCTTGGTGTGCCGCACCTCATAACCCGCCTTCGCGAAGAGCGAACGCGTTAGATCGCTGTTCGAGAACACGACATCAAATGGAGGCAGATGCGATTCGACGTGGCTCACCCAAAGTGAGAACCTGTTCAGGTCTCGGATCGGAACGATGAATATCCTCGATCTTTCCTTGGGAGTGAGCGAAGATATCAACATCTGGAACCTCTCGCCAGCGGTGAAGGGGTTCCGCTCGGTGTGCGAATCCTCCGCGCTTCCTATCACCACTATCAAATCGTCGCACTTGCTGAACGCCTCCCTGATCGCGGCGAGATGACCCTTGTGCAAGGGTTGGAATCTCCCCACGATGAGTCCACGCAAAACAATGTGCCCCCCTTCAATGCACCAAGGCCCTATCCGCGGGCGGCAGCGGCGATGGCCGCTTCGACACGACGAGAAGCGCTAGCTTTCTGAGCAGACCTTCCTTTCGAGCGCCCACGAGGGCGTGAGACAGAACGTCATTGAACGTGACCACTGGGATGACCTCTATCTTCCCGATGTACTTGTCCTCCAGGAGCACATCCTTCATGTTCGCCTCGGGGATGATTACCTTCTTCAGACCCATCTCAGCTGCTGCCTCTATCTTCGCAGTCACCCCACCGACTGGCAGGACCTGGCCTCTTACGCTTAGGCTGCCGGTCATGGCGAGGGTCTGGTCCACCTCGATCTCCTCGAACGCAGAGATGACAGCGGTCGCGACAGCGATCGAGGCGCTATCGCCCTCGATTCCATCATAGGTCCCGATGAACTGAACATGGATGTCGTGATTGCTTATGTCCTCGCCCGTGTACTTCTTTATCAGGGCCGAAACGTTCTGGACCGACTCCTTCGCTATCTCCCCGAGTTTGCCGGTCGCTATGATCTTGCCGCCCTCCCTGGCCTGAGGTGGCGTGACCTCAGCCACGATCGGGGTGACGATGCCCGAATATTCGGACATCGATGATTCGGTGTTCAGGACCGCCAGGCCGTTGACTATGCCGATTACGGCGCCTTCGGTGAGTGACACCTTGTAGTCCTTCCGCCTCTCGATCGCCCTGTCCGTGACCTGCTGCTCCAGGGACCTGGCAATCTTCTTTGCATCGAGGACGTGCTTTGCCTCGACGGTCGGAGCGCTCGTCTCGCAAGCGATGTCTCCCGCGACCCTGACAAGCCCACCGAGCTCCCTGAGCCTTAGGGTAAGCATGCCTCTCCGGCCCGCCCTCCTCTGGGCCTCCCTGATGATCTCAGCGACCGCGTTCTTGCTGAAATGGGCTATCTTCTTGTCCTTCGCGACCTCTTGGGCGACGAATCGGATGAGTTTGTCCCGGTTGTCGTCGGTGTCGGGCATCGTGCTCCTCATGTATATCTCGTAACCGTAACCGCGAATCCTGGACCTCAGTGCGGGGTGCATGCCCGAAACGGCATCGAGGTTCCCCGCAGCGACGAGTATGAAGTCGCATGGGACAGGCTCGCTCTTGACCATGGCGCCCGAACTCCTTTCGCTCTGGCCGAGGATGCTGAACTCGCCCTCCTGCAACGCGGTGAGTAGGCTCTGTTGGCTTTCGATCTTGAGCATGTTGATCTCGTCGATGAACAGCACGCCCTTGTTCGCCTTGTGGATCGCGCCCGGCTCAAGTCTCTCGTGAGCAGGGGTCTCGAGGCCTCCGCTCTGGAACGGATCGTGCTTGACGTCCCCCAACAGCGAGCCCGCGTGAGCCCCCGTGGCATCGATGAACGGTGGGGGCTCGTCAGGCCTGTGCGTGACTATCAGCTTGGGGACCATGATCGACTCGCGTCTTCGTCCTGAGTATGTGAGAAGCATGTAGATGAGCACGCCACCGATCACGCTGATCAGGAGCGGTGTCGTGTTGTGCTTTGGATCGGTCAGAGTGAGGAATGCGCCGAGAGCAATGAACATGAAGACCAGCATGAGCATGAACGTGTTCCGCTGCGCCTTCTTCTGCTCCGCCTCAAGCTTCTGCGCTTGAACGATCTCCTTGCCCTTTCCAGCGGGTAGGATCCTTATCTTTGGTTCGTTGCTGTCGTCTGGATTGTTGTATGCTATTATGTCCTGCAGCTCGCCCTTTGGCAAGAAGTCGGTCATTGACCTAGCGAGCATGGATTTGCCCGTGCCCGGATCGCCGATCAGGATCACATGCCGCTTCTGTTCGGCAGCCTTCCTGATGATCGTGACCGCCTCGTCCTGACCAATGACCTGGTTAACGAGTTGCTTCGGGATCTCAATATCGGCAGTGGTCTCGAAGTGTCGGGATTTGATCCATTCCTCGACGTCAGAGAGACCAAGATTGCTGTTGTTCAAATCGGTTGTTGGCATTAGCTACACCAGTGAATCTCACACGATGTCAAACCTATTAGGGCTTGAGCTAAATAAGCGTTGCGCCGCGAGTGTCCAGGATTGTAGGGGATGCCAGTATTAAATCGTGTCAAACAGGATAAAATCCATCGTGACCTGCATTCGCCAACCCCCCGCAAACAACTATTAGTCAGCGGCCATCATCCCTAACCGTTTGGCAGTGGAGCACAGAATGAGAATAGAGGAGCTTGGCCTGGACCCTAGGATCGCGAAACTGCTCAAGGAGGACGGAATCGAGACGCTCTATCCTCCGCAGGAGGCAGCAATAGGTCCCACGCTTGAAGGGAGAAACGTGGTCCTTGCGATGCCGACCGCGTCCGGGAAGAGCTTGGTGGCATATCTCGCCATCCTGCGTGCCGTGCTCAAAGGAGGCAAAGCGCTCTACATAGTCCCGCTCAAGGCGCTGGCATCCGAGAAATATGATGACCTCCTGAAATTCGAACCTTTGGGGATCAAGGTGGCGGTCGCGACCGGGGACTACGACGCAATCGACCCGAAGCTATCCAGGTTCGACATCGTCATCGCCACCTCCGAGAAGGCCGATTCGCTCCTGAGGCACCGCGTGAAATGGCTCGACCAACTGTCCGTGGTTGTCGCGGACGAGATCCATCTCATCAACGACCCGGACAGGGGGCCCACGCTCGAGGTCACCCTGGCGAAGTTCAAGACATTCAATCCGAAGGCGCAGATTGTCGCCTTGTCGGCCACGATAAGGAACTCTGGAGAGCTGGCCGAATGGCTCGGCGCGGAATTGATCGAGAGCGACTGGAGACCGGTCCCCCTAAGAGAGGGGGTCTACGCCGAAGGCGAGGTGTTCTTCACAGACAACACGAGGAGAGACATTCGGGAGGCAGGGAATCCCATCCGAAGCCTCGTCAAGGGAGCGCTCGAGACGGGCGGGCAGGTGCTAGTCTTCGTCAACACGCGCAAATCCGCGGAGTCCCTTGCCGCTGACCTCGGCCAATTGCTGAAGGAGGTTGGAGGGGTCTCCAAGGAATTGGTTGAGGTATCCAAGAGGCTGCTTGGGGAGCAGGACGAACCCACAAGCCTTGGGAACAAGCTGGGCAAGTCCCTCAAAAGTGGCTGCGCGTTCCATCACGCGGGGCTGACCAACACCCAACGGAGGACGGTCGAGACCAGCTTCAAGAAAGGCATCCTGAAATGCATAGTCGCCACACCCACGCTGGCTGCCGGGATCAACCTCCCCGCCCGGACCGTGTTGATACGGGACGTGAAGAGGTACGATTCGAACATCGGAAACACGTTCATACCCATCTTCGAGATAAAGCAGATGTGCGGCCGGGCCGGGAGGCCGAGGTTCGATAGCTATGGAGAAGCGATCCTCGTAGCGAAGGATGAGGAGGAGAAGGAGTTCCTCCTTGAGACCTACCTACTCGGCGAGAACGAGAGGATCTACTCGAAGCTCGGAACCGAACCCGCGGTAAGGTCGCACGTTCTGGCACTCGTCGCGACGCGAGCGGCGACATCGCTCGATGCCCTCCAGGATTTCTTCGGCAAGACATTCCTAGCGCACCAGACCGACGTGACATTCCTGAGGGAGACGATCGAGACGGTGCTCGAGTTCCTGAAGAAAGAGGGTATGGTCCGCGAGGGCGAGCCTCTTGGGGCCACGACCTTCGGGAAGGCGGTCAGCGACCTGTACATCGACCCTCTGTCCGCAGTTGCCATCAGGGACGCTTTGCCCAACTACAAACCCGAGAAATCCTTCGGAGTCCTGCACATGATATGCTCCGTCCCGGACATGCCCCTCCTTTACCTCAGACAGACGGACTACGAATGGATAGAGGAATTCGAGGGCGAGAAGGCGGACGAGCTACTGATCCAGCCACCCTCCGACCTGAACAGGTACGAGATCTTCCTCGCGGAGGTCAAGACGGCGAAGCTGCTTGATGACTGGATATCCGAGGTCCACGAGAATGAGATCGCGGATGCTTTCAAGATAGGACCCGGCGACATAAGGAACAAGATGGACATGGCTAAATGGCTCGTCCATGCCTCGGTTCGCCTGGCTGAGCTGTTCAACCCGGATGCGGTCGCCGATGTGTCGGAGCTCAGGACCCGAATAGAGTACGGCATCAAGGCCGAGCTCTTGGAACTCGTCAAGCTGCGCGGAATCGGAAGGGTCAGGGCAAGGGCGCTTCACGACCGAGGCTTGAAATCCATCGAAGACCTAAGAACTACATCCTACGACAGGCTGAAGCAGATCCCCACGATAGGAGAGGCGATCGCGAGATTGGTCAAGAGCCAGCTGGGACAGGTCGAACCTGGTATGCCAGTCGATGTGGAGGACAAGCAGAGACTGCTGGAGGAGTACAGATGAAGCTCATGGAGGAATCGATCGAGGAGGCCACGAAGGATCTCTGTGCCTGGATCGTGAAGGTAGAACCCGGTCAGGCAAGGCCATTGCTCGAGAGGATG
>CALMQK010000255.1 GCA_937872085.1 uncultured euryarchaeote | reverse complement strand
TCGGGTTCGGAGTCGGCGTCTCTGATCTTCCGACCTCCTTGGACATGTAACAGTAGACGCACGATTGCGCGCCTAGCCGGAAGTTCCTCACGCCCGCTTTCGAGAGGGCGACCATCTCCTCGAGGATGTCCGCAGGTCGTCGGAACAGGACTTCCCCGAGCAACGGTTCCACGCAGAAGTCACAGCCGCCAGACATGTACCTGACACACCCCCTGTACATCTGAACCTCTGCGATGAGCGGCCCACCGTGATCGGGATGCCTGGCGCACGCGCCCACTCCCCTGAGAAGCCACGAGTTCCATTCGGCTGAGGTCCTGCGCCGGTCATCCCATCTTCCGTCCTTGACCAGATCGTGGACCGAGGCATCGAAATCCCCAGTTGAAATGTGATCCAGAGACTCTCTCAGCTCCTTCGGGACCGCATTCGGGTTCGAGCCAAAGCTGGCTGCAATTCTTCCGTTGAAGCTCGCCGCGACCTCCGCGAGCTCTCTGTCGCTCGCAGGCATTCCTCTGAGATACTTTCCAGGCACGGCGATGTTCCTCACGATCGCGAGCAAATCGTATCTCGCGAGGTCTAGCGAGCGTGATCGCCATTGGTCAATCGTGGCGTAGCTCGCCTCGGCGCCCGCAGCTGAAATGGCGCCGAAGGTCAACCTCACATACGGCGAGATGAAGGGCGGGACTCCAAGGCACGCAGGCTCGTCCGTGTATCCGTCAAGAACCAACGCCTTCATCGGCGTAGTGAATCGTTTCATACGGTTAATATGTTCATTTTTCGTTGCCGTTCTTCTTCGGGCATGCCGTGCGCCCAAAATGTACGACGACAAGCTATTAATCGGCAGAATCCTTCCCCGTTCTTGCACAAATCGTCTGTCAAGTTGATTGAATCGTGAAATCCGTTCAACGACTTTCGACATACGACGAAAATGTTGGGGTAGATTCGAATGCCAAAGAAATCCAAACCTGCGAAAAAGCCAGTGAAGAGAGCTGTGAAGGTCGTGAAGAAGACCCCCGCGAAGAAGGTCATGGGGAAACCCCTTGAGAAGATCTCCGTGGATCAGCTTCTGAAGAAGGCGTACGAACCAGCTAGGCTGGCAATGATCTATCATCCGTTCTACGAGGGCAAGATCGAGGTGGTCCCGAAGTGCGTCGTGCGCGACTTCAACGACTTCGCGATATGGTACACTCCTGGCGTGGCGGAGCCGTGCAAGGCGATCAACAAAGACAAGGAGCTGTCATACATCCACACGAACAGATGGAACACGGTCGCTGTCATCTCCGACGGGACGAGGGTGCTAGGATTGGGCGACATCGGCCCGGAGGCTGGTATGCCGGTGATGGAAGGCAAGTCGCTGTTGTTCAAGTATCTGGGCGGCGTGGACTCATTCCCTCTATGCCTCGGCACAAAGGACCCGGAGAAGATCATCGAGACCGTGAAGATACTCCAGCCATCCTTGGGAGGGGTCAACCTCGAGGATATCTCTCAGCCGAAGTGCTTCTACGTGCTCGAGAGGCTGAGGGCGGAGTGCGAGATCCCCGTGTGGCACGATGACCAGCAAGGGACGGGCACGATCGTCTCGGCGGGTGCGATAAACGCAGCGAAGGTCGTCGGCAAGAAGCCCGCGGAGATGAAGGCCGCGTTCATCGGGGCAGGCGCCGCCAACATCGCTATCTCCAGGATCATGGCCATTTCCGGTTACAAGTACGCCAACATGGTCATGTGCGATTCGAAAGGCACATTGCATCTCGGCAGGACGGAAACGCAGGCCGAGTACAAGGAGAAGTGGTTCATGGCCGAGCACTCCAACAAGGAACAGGTGACTGGAGGCCCGGACGCCGCGATGAAGGGCGCGGACATCGTTGTCTGCGCTTCGAAGCCGGGACCCGGGACGGTCAAGCCGGAGTGGATCAAGGGCATGGCGGATGACGCCATAGTGTTCGCGACTGCGAACCCGATACCCGAGATTTGGCCGTGGGAGGCACTGGAGGCAGGAGCGAAGGTAGTTGCGACCGGCAGATCAGACTTCCCGAACCAGGTCAACAACTCGCTCGGGTTCCCTGGGATATTCAGGGGCACGCTCGACGTGAGGGCGAAGACCATCTCGGACACGATGTGCAGGGCAGCGGTCTATGAGATCGCGAAGACGGCAGAGGACAACGGCCTCAACGAGAACTACATCGTCCCGACGATGGACGAATGGGAGGTCTTCCCGAGAGAGGCTGCGGCCGTCGGCATGGCTGCGATCGAGGAGGGTATCGCCAGGGTGAAGATGAGCCGACAAGCACTCTACGAGAAGGCGGAGAACATCATCAGGCGGGCGAGGAATCAAACGAAATACCTGATGAAGGGCGGGTTCATCCTGCCGCCCCCAAAAGCCTAGGCATGAGCCCGGCAAACTCCTTCCCAAAACCTCTTCCACTTCTTGATTCTGGAATGTTCAGAGCAGGCCTATCTCGACCATCTCGACGCTCTGCACTCCAGGGACCTTGCCCAAAGCCTCTTCCACGACCTCGGAACCGCCCTTCTTGTCGTCCATGACGATGAGAATATGAAGCGCTTTCAGGCCATAGGCGACCGGCTTCTGTTCGGAAGCTCTGAGATTCGCGCCCGCTGGCAACGACTTCTTGATACTCGCAAGCAGGACGTCCAGGTCGATCTCCAAACCCTCAGGTAGGATCCTGTACTGCAACCCGACTTCTCCCAAAAAAGCACCTCAAGGTCCAACGAACCCGCAGTCGGGGCACTTGTAGTGCACGCTCTGGTCCCTACAGTTCATGCACCTTCCGATGGTGGCCTTCCCACAGCTCGGGCATAGGAAAGTCGTCTCCGTCTTCCTGACCAAGCGGATGCCGCATGATGTGCAGATCTTTTCCTGGCTCATCAAGTGACTTCGACCTCGGGGCTGAGGTAAACACTATTTCTATATAATACTGCACCCCGCACCATCCGAGCGGAAAGCACATCTTCGTTAGGAAGTTACTTTCGAACATGTGACACAGAGCATGGTTTCGCCAGAGGCACTGCAAACGGAAGATTGAAAAACTTTGCGAGGGAACGCATGTTTTATTTTGTTAAATTAATATAACATCTAGGATAGAAACACGAGAAAACCGATATTGTCACAAAAATGTGGTAAAATGAGAAACCATTATATAGGCGGTGTTCCTACACGGCCTGCTAATGCAGCCTAGGGTAATCCATCCATGTCGCCCAGGGCCCGTAGCTCAGCTAGGTAGGAATCTCATGCATTCTCGATGTATAAGACTCCCTAGAAAGAGCATCTGCCTTTTAAGCAGATGGCCCGGGGTTCGAATGACTGTGCCTAACCGACAAGTCTCGAAAATCCCCGCGGGCCCGCGGAGCGCCTCAAACTGCGCCTCTGGATGCACATGGACACGAAGCTTTTCAATGCAGAGCCCCGAGCTGTTGAGGTGAATCAGAGATGGCCGAAGAATTTAACGTCTTGGAGCATGAGCTCGTTCCCGAGCATCATCTCCTGCCGGAAAAGGAGGCCGAGAAGGTCCTGAAAGAACTGAAACTGACGAAGGACCAGCTGCCTAAGATCAGATTGGCGGACCCATGCATCCGCGCGTTGGATGCCATCGCCGGGCCCGTGGAAGAGGGAATGGTTGTGAAGGTAGTGAGGAGAAGCGCCACCAGCGGTATCTCCGTATGCTACAGGCTGGTAATTAGGGGGTGAAGCCTTGAGAGAATTGGTTGAATCCTATTTCAGGGAAAGAAGTATTGTTAATCATCACGTCGCGTCGTATGACGATTTCCTGCCGACCATAGACCACCCGAACAGCAGGATGCAGAAGATAGTGGACAACGTCAGGTCTTCGCCGGACGAGGCCGAGAGGGGCATCATCAAGCTCGACCCGGACAGGACCGAGGGGAAGATCATCGAGATCCACATCGGCCGCAAGAGGAACGAGAAGACTGGGCAGATCGACCCGAACGCCAGGCCCACGATCTCCGTCCAGAGGCCGATCATCAAGGAAGCCAATGGCGCCACGCACGACCTGTTCCCGATGGAGGCCCGCCTGAGGAACCTGAACTATTCCGCGCCGATATGGCTCGAGTTCACAATGGTCGAGGATGGCATCGAGAAAGAGGCGGAGAAAGTACGCATCGGTGACATGCCCATCATGATCAAGTCCAAGAAGTGCAACCTCCACGGAGACAACATCGAGATGGACCGGGAGCCGAGCGCGGAGGAGCTGGATAAGTTCCTCGTCGACGCTGGCGAGGACCTGTGCGACCCCGGAGGATACTTCATAATCGGCGGGACGGAGAGGGCGCTCATAACGCTCGAGGACCTCGCACCGAACAGGGTCATGGTCGAGCTGAACGAACGCTACGGCACCAGTCTGCATGTCGCCAAAGTGTTCTCACAGAAGGAAGGCTACAGGGCGCTCACGCTTATGGAGAAGAAGAAGGACGGCATATTGGTCGTCTCAGTTCCAGCAGCGTCGGGACAGATCCCACTCATAATCCTGATGAAGGCACTCGGAATGGAGAGCGACGAGGCGATCTACAAGGCGATCGTCTCCGACCCGCAGATGGCGAACATCGTCTATGCGAACATCGAGGAGTGCCAGAACAAGAAGCTCTACCCGCCGAACGGCATCTACACGACGGAGGACGCCATCCTCTTCCTGGAGCGTAAGTTCGCGACTGGCCAGGCGAAGGAGTACAGGGCGAAGAAGGTCGAGAGCATCATCGACAGGTCGCTCCTGCCGCACTTGGGCGACACCTCGGACGTGAGGCTGAAGAAGTCCATCTTCCTGGGAAGAGTCGCAAGAACGATCCTCGAATTGGAGCTAGGCCACAGGAAGGAGGACGACAAGGACCACTACGCCAACAAGAGGCTGAAGCTCGCAGGCGACCTGATGGAGGACCTGTTCAGGGTCGCGTTCACAAACTTGATCAAGGACCTGAAGTACCAGCTCGAGCGCGGCTACACGCGCAAGAAGGGACTCAAGATATCGTCCGCGATCAGGCCGGACCTGCTCACACACAGGTTGCTCCACGCGTTCGCGACGGGAAACTGGGTGGGCGGAAGAGCGGGAGTCTCGCAGCTCCTGGACCGCACGTCCAACATGAGCGCTCTATCGCACTTGAGGAGAGTCACGTCTCCACTTACAAGGAGCCAGCCTCACTTCGAGGCGAGGGACCTGCACCCGACTCAATGGGGCAGGCTATGTCCCAACGAGACCCCCGAAGGTCAGAACTGCGGCCTTGTCAAGAACGCAGCGCTGGTCATCGACGTGTCCGAGGGCTATGACGAGAAGGAGGTCATCTGGCTGCTCAAGGACCTAGGCGTGAAGGAGGTCGGGGAGCAGCAGACCACCGAGACCAGGGTGTATGTCAACGGTGACCTGATCGGCCTGCACGACAAGCCGAAAGAGCTCGTCGAGGAGATACGCCAGAGGAGGCGCTCTGGACTGCTGTCGCACGAGGTGAACGTCCGCTTCGATGACAACATGAACGAGATCATCATCAACTGCGACGAGGGCAGGCTGCGAAGGCCACTTCTCGTCGTCCGCCACGGCAAGACGCTGATGACGCACAAGCATGTCGAGGACATACGCGCGCAGAAGGTGCAATGGTCGGACATCATCAGGGAGGGCGTGGTCGAATGGATCGATGCCGAGGAGGAAGAGGACACCTGGGTCGGGGTCACCGCCTTCAAGACGCCACAGAAGTGCGAGCACTGCGGCAAGTTCCTATCTGAGATAGATGTAGAATGGAAGAACCCGGGAGACGAGGGCAAGATATCCCTGGAATGCAAGGCCTGCGGTGGCGCGATGCATGTCGAGTCGCTGCTCTCTGACGAGCACACGCACCTGGAGATCGACCCGATGGTCGTCCTGGGATGCTGTTCCGGGCTGGTCCCATACCCCGAGCACAACTCCAGCCCGAGGGTCACGATGGGGTCCGGGATGGCGAAGCAATCCCTGGGCCTGAGCTCGTCCAACTACAGGCTGAGGCCAGACACTAGGAGCCACTTGCTGCACTATCCAGAGAAGCCGCTCGTGACGACCAAGTCGATGGACTTCGTCTACTTCAACAAGAGGCCTGCTGGCCAGAACTTCGTCGTCGCGATCATCTCATACAGCGGGTATAACATGGAAGATGCGGTCGTCATGAGCAAGGCCGCGGTCGACAGGGGCCTCGGCAGGTCGACTTTCATGAGGACCTACCGCGCGGAGGAGCGCAGGTACCCCGGCGGCCAAGAGGACCACTTCGAGATACCCAGCCCTGATGTCAGGGGAGCGAGAGCCGATCTCTCCTACAGTAGCCTGGGCGAGGACGGACTCATCAGCCCCGAGACTGCGGTGAACGGCGGCGACGTCTTGATAGGCAAGACCTCACCCCCGAGATTCCTCGAGGAGGAGGCAGACTTCCTAACGCCTCAGAAGAGGCGCGAGACGTCCGTCACGGTCAGGCCAGGCGAGAGCGGCTGGGTGGACAACGTCATGCTCACGGAGTCGGAGAACGGCTCGAGGCTTGTCAAGGTCAAGGTCAGGGACGAGAGGGTCCCCGAGCTCGGGGACAAGTTCGCTTCCAGGCACGGGCAGAAAGGGGTCATCGGCCTGCTGGTTCCGCAAGAGGACATGCCGTTCACCGAGGACGGCCTCACGCCGGACCTACTGATCAACCCGCACGCCATCCCATCGAGGATGACCGTCGCCCACGTCCTGGAGATGATCGGGGGCAAGGTCGGGTCGATGGAGGGCAGGTTCATAGACGGCACGCCCTTCAGCGGCGAGAGGGAGGAGGCGCTCAGGGACGCGCTCGTCAAGAACGGGTTCAAGCACAACGGCAACGAGATCATGTACGACGGCATCACGGGCAGGATGATCGAGGCCGAGATATTCATCGGCGTCATCTACTATCAGAAGCTGCACCACATGGTCTCCGGGAAGCTACACGTCAGGAGCAGGGGGCCGGTCCAGATACTCACGAGACAGCCGACCGAGGGGCGCTCGAGGCAGGGTGGCCTGAGGTTCGGTGAGATGGAGAGGGACTGCCTTATAGGCCACGGCGCGGCCATGGTCATCAAGGACAGGCTCCTCGACGAGTCCGATGGCACGCTGCAGTACGTGTGCGGCAACCCCGCCTGCGGGCACATCGCCATATTGGATAGGCGAGGCACCCTAAGATGCCCCGTCTGCGGAAACAACTCGAAGATATACCAAGTGCAGACCTCGTACGCGTTCAAGCTGCTGCTTGATGAGCTGCTCTCCCTTGGTGTCGCCATGCGCCTTCAACTGGAGGATTTGAAATGAACACCACTGGAGTCACCAAGCGGATAGCCTCGATCAAGTTCGCGCACCTGTCTCCTGACGAGATCAGGAAGATGTCCGCAACGAAGATCATCACGGCCGACACGTACGACGATGACGGCTTCCCGATAGACATGGGACTGATGGACCCACACCTGGGAGTCATAGAGCCAGGACTGAGGTGCAAGACCTGCGGGAAGAAGGTCGACGAGTGCCCGGGGCACTTCGGGCACATCGACCTCGCGATGCCTGTCATACACGTCGGCTACGTGAAGGAGATCAAGAAGCTCCTGCAGTCCACCTGCAGGTCCTGCGGCAGGCTGCTGCTGACACGAGAGCAGGCGGAGGAGTACAGGAAGCAGAGGGACCGCATGGAGGAGCTCGGAGGAGACGTGCTCGACACCTCGGCGGTGTCCAAGGAGACCGCGAGGGACGCGGCCTCGAGGACCACGTGCCCGCACTGCGGGACGGTCCAGTTGAAGATCACGCTGGACAAGCCCACGACCTTCAGGGAGGAAGGTCACAAGCTCACGCCCAAGGAGGTCAGGGAGAGGCTGGAACGCATCCCGGACGGGGACCTCACCTCGTTGGGCATGGACCCGACGGTATCGAGACCCGAGTGGATGATCCTGACGGCACTGCCGGTGCCGCCGGTAACGGTCAGGCCTTCGATCACCCTCGATTCAGGCGACAGGTCTGAGGATGACGTCACGCACAAGCTCGTCGACGTGCTGAGGATCAACCAGAGGCTCAGGGAGAACAGGGACGCAGGCGCCCCCCAGTTGATCGTCGAGGACCTGTGGGAGCTGCTACAGTATCACGTTACAACGTATTTCGACAACCAGACATCGGGCATCCCGCCTGCAAGGCACAGGTCAGGGAGGCCCCTGAAGACGCTCGTCCAGAGATTGAAGGGGAAGGAGGGCAGGTTCAGGTCGAACCTGTCTGGTAAGAGAGTGAACTTCTCCGCGAGGACGGTCATCTCTCCCGACCCGATGCTGTCCATAAACGAGGTCGGAGTCCCGGTCGAGGCCGCCAGGGAGCTGACCATCCCGATCCATGTGACCGAGCGCAACCTCGTGAGGGCGAAGGAGATGTGCTCCCGCGGGCCGACCCCGGCGGGACCGGAATATAAGCCGGGCGTGAACTACGTCATCAGGTCCGACGGAAGAAGGATCAAGGTCACGGACAAGAACGCCGAGACCGTCGCAGAGACGATCGAGCCCGGCTACACTGTCGAGAGGCATCTGATGGACCACGATGTGGTCCTGTTCAACAGGCAGCCATCGCTGCACAGGATGTCCATCATGGCCCACGAGGTAAGGGTCATGCCGCACAAGACGTTCAGGTTCAACCTGTGCGTCTGCCCGCCGTACAACGCGGACTTCGACGGCGACGAGATGAACCTGCACGTGCTCCAGAGCGAGGAGGCCAGGGCGGAGGCGAAGGTGCTGATGAGGGTTCAGGAGCACATCCTGTCCCCGAGGTTCGGCGGCCCCGTTATCGGCGGCATACACGACCACATCACCGGCTGCTTCCTGCTCACGCACAGGGACTCCAAGTTCACCAGGGAGGAGACGCTCAGGATCGTGGAGAAGATCGAAGGGATGGAGCTCACCAAGCCGAAGGTCATCAACGGCAAGCAGTACTGGACCGGCAAGCAGCTGTTCAGCGAGGTCCTGCCGAAGGACCTGCACATGACGTTCAAGTCGAGCATATGCCAGAAGTGCGACAAGTGCCTCAAGGAGAAGTGCGAGCACGACGCCTTCGTGGTGATACGCAAGGGTAAGCTGATGTGGGGCACCATCGACGAGAAGGCCGTGGGGGCGTTCAAGGGACGGATCCTAGACAAGATGTCCAGGGACTACGGCCCCGATAAGTCGAGGGAGTTCATCGACAAGGTCACGAAACTCGCGACAGGCGCGATCATGATCAGAGGATTCACGACCGGCATCGACGACGAGGACATCCCGGACCAGGCCAAGAGGGAGATCGAGGACGCGATGAACCAGGCCAGGGAGAAGGTCGAGGAGCATATCAACGCCTACCACCGGGGCGAGCTCGAACAGATGCCCGGCAGGTCGCTCGAGGAGACCCTCGAGGTCGAGATAATGAAGGTGCTGGGCAAGGCTAGAGACACCGCAGGTCAGATCGCGGGCAGGCACCTGGGTCTGGAGAACTCGGCCGTCATCATGGCGAAGTGCGGTGCGAGGGGCTCGATGCTGAACCTGTCGCAGATGGCTGGTGCCATCGGCCAACAGGCGGTCAGAGGGGAGCGTCTGTCCAGAGGTTACTGGAACCGCACGCTGCCCCACTTCAAGAAGGGCGACCTGGGTTCGGAGGCCAGGGGCTTCATCAAGAACAGTTACAAGAGCGGCCTGACGCCGACGGAGTACTTCTTCCACTCGATGGGTGGCAGGGAAGGATTGGTCGACACGGCCGTGAGAACGTCCAGGTCGGGATACATGCAGCGGAGGCTGATCAACGCGCTGGAGGACCTCAAGGTCATGCAGGACGGGTCCGTGAGGAACACCGCGGGGACCATCATCCAGTTCAAATACGGGGAAGATGGCATCGACCCGTGCAGGAGCGTCCAGGGAGACCCGGTCGACGTTGACGACATCATCCTGACAGTGCTCGGCGACCAGGGCGAGCTTATCGCGAAGGTCCAGGAGAAAGGCGTCGTGAGTTACGGCATCCAGGAGAGGGATCTGCTCGAGGCCCCGCCGGATGAGGCCGAGGTCGAGACCGAGGAGCCCGATTTCGAGGGTGGCGGCGGCGGAGAGGAGGGATGAGCGATGCCGGCCACTAAGAACGCACTCGAAGTCTTCACGCGCAAGGGCGTGGACGAGAAGACGGCTCAGAAGCTCGTCGAGAACGGGTACACTTTCACAAAGGTCGCGCGCGCGACGGAGAAGGTCAAGAGGGAGCTCGAGAAGATGCTCGGGGAGAAGAAGCTGAAGCAGCTCCTTGACTCAGTGAAGGCGAAGGAGCGCATGCCCCGGAAGAAGAAGGAGGTCCCACTCAAGAAGCCGGTCTTCGCCAAGAAGGAGCTGCCCATGAAGGTGGTTCCTAGGTCGCCCCTCGAGATCAAGCTGCACAAGCTGCTGGAGAAGGAGCATAAGACGCTATCCCCCGCGGTCGTCACCGAGATCGCCTCCAGGTTGGAGGGCGTCGAGATACCAGACAAGCTGTTGGTCAAGATGCTCGACCTCACGATAGAACGGTTCGGGATACACATGGTGGACCCGAACGAGTCCGTGGGGATCCTGGCCGCCCAGAGCATAGGCGAGCCCGGCACTCAGATGACCATGAGGACGTTCCACTACGCTGGAGTGGCCGAGATGAACGTCACGCTCGGTCTGCCCAGGCTCATCGAGATAGTCGACGCCAGGCGAGTGCCAAGCACTCCCATAATGGAGATCCACCTTGAGGAGTCCGCGAGGGACGACCTCGAGAAGGTCAGGGACACCGCTTCGAACATCGAGCGGACGATCCTGATCGACATCGCCGACGTCGAGACGGACATCAACGCGATGGAGGTCGTGGTGAAGCTCGACAAGAAGAAGATGGGGCGCAAGTCCATCACCCCGGAGGACGTGCTGAGGAAGCTCAACAAGGCGAAGGGCGTGAAGGGCATGGGCGAGATGAGGGACGCGAACATAGTCATCAAGTGCGACGAGCCCTCGTACAAGAAGCTCCAGAGGATCTCTGAGGACACGAAGGCCTGTCCGATCAAGGGCGTCGAGGGTATCGTGAGGGCGGTCATAAGGAGGGTCGGAGGGCACTACATCGTCTACACCGAAGGCTCCAACCTCGAGAAGGTCCTCGAGATAGCGCACGTGGACAAGAAGACCACATCGACCAACAGCATCCTGGAGATATACGAGGTGCTGGGCGTCGAGGCCGCGAGGAACTCTATCATCAACGAGGCGACCAGGACACTTGAGGAGCAGGGCCTGACCGTGGACATCAGGCACATAATGCTAGTGTCCGACCTGATGACGAGCGACGGCGACGTGAAGGCCATCGGCAGACACGGCATATCTGGCAGGAAGTCCAGCGTGCTCGCGAGGGCCGCGTTCGAGATCACTTCGACGCACCTGCTGCGCGCCGGCATCACGGGCGAGGTCGACACGTTGGAGGGAGTCGTGGAAAACATTATAGTTGGTCAGCCAGTTACAGTCGGCACTGGCGCAGTCAACCTGATATGGGCACCGACCAAGAAGGAGAGGGGTGAGACGAAATGATTGACATGGCACGCGCTCTGAAGACTGCCGCGACGACCGGGAAGGTGCGGTTCGGGCTCGCGGAGACGAAGAAATCGATCAAGAATGGAGAGGCGAAGCTGGTGGTCGTCGCGTCGAACTGCCCGGAGGATGACATCGCCGGGGAATCCCTCCTCAAGGTCGTTGTCTTCAACGGAACGAACGTGGAGCTCGGGTCCGCGTGCGGGAAACCATTCCCGATATCCGCGCTGGCCATCGTAAACCCTGGAGAGTCCAACATCCTCTCCGCCTGAATGGTGTCCACATGGGAGATATCACTTTTACCGAGGACACGCTCAGATACATCACCCTCTTCGAGAAGGTGACCGGGACGCAGGTCAAGGACTGCATGGAGACGGAGGAGAAGTTGGTCTTCGTCGTCGAGAAGGGTCAGGGGAGCAGGGCGGTGGGTAAGAAGGGCGAGAACGTGATACGCCTGAAGAACCTGACGAGCAAGAACATCCACGTGATCGAGTACTCTGAAGATCCCGAGACCTTCATCAAGAACGTGTTCCACACATATTCGGTCCAGAGCGTCACTCTCGAGGACCGCGGGAACATAATACACGCCACGGTTACCGTCGACCCGAAGGTCAAGGGGAAGGCGATCGGCAAGAACGGCCGGAACCTGAGGATCGCCCGCGAGATAGTCAACAGGCACCACAACGTCCAGAGCATCAGCGTCGCTTGAGCGGCGTGCGCTCCACTTCCAACCGGTCCGCGGTCGGGTACTCCTCAACGATGTAGGATTCGTACGGGAGCTCGGCAGCTATCTCCTCCAGGACCCATGGCGCGATCTCCAACCGGTCCTTCTCATGGTCGCTCCAGACGAGCCTTCCTGGAATGTCGTACTTGTTCAGAAGCCAGGCGGTCGTCGCGGAGATGCTGTCCGTCTCAATCACGCCCTTGAGGAGCGTGCCGTCCTCCGTGAGGATCTCGTGGGGTTTCTTCACGTTCTTCCCGCGCCGCGTGATCCTCCTGCGCAGCTGTATCCCGTCCTTGAATGCGGATGAGCAGTAATGGAGCGGCACGGACACCTCGCTCCTGAGCAGCTTCCTCCCGAGCTCCTCGCTTCCCATGACCGCTGACGAGATGTCGGTCTTGACATCATAACCGACCCGTCTCAGGGCCCTCCAGTTGGTCTCGGAGAACTCCAGCTCGTTCAGGTTGACGAAATCGAGACCGCGATTGTCTGCGAAAGCGACGACCGCCTGAAGGTCCGCTTCTCGACCAGGCAACACGGGTATCTCTAGCCCGACCGACAACCCTTCCTCCTTTGAGAGTGAGACAGCTGCCGCATACGCGGATTCTTTCAGTCTTCTCCAAATGGCCATCGGTGGATGGAACCGGATCTCGTCCAGGCCAGCTCTGGCGACGCGCCTTATCGCCGCCTTGTTGGTCGTGGAAGTGTAGAGATGGATGTGATGGCTGTCCCCGAACTCCTTCTTCAGCGCGCTGATGCACTCACTGGTCCTGGAGACTGCTGCTAGCGGGTCCCCTCCGGTCATCCCGGTCCCTTTGGCGTCCATCAGCCTTGCCTCATCGAGCATCTCTGAGACGCCATTGATCCGGCGCTCGTTCGCAAAGAAGACATCCTTGCCCTTCTTCTCAGTGGAGAGAGGGCAGTAGCTGCACCGCCTCTCGCACTTGCCTGTGACGAGGAGCACCATCTTCGCGCCTTCGCGACAGATCTTGCATCCGTCCGGTAGGATGCGCGTGAACGCCGAGCCCTTTTCCATCTTCGTGATCTTCGCCACGAGTCATGTATCACAATCATGTAATTGAATAGATGCTCTTCACATTCGGACAGCACACCGAAAGATTAACCAAAGGCTAGGCGATGCTCCAAGAGGGAAGAAGATGGAAAAGAAGACGCGGGTCATCCTCGCTCTCGACGTGACTTCTCGCGAGGATGCGCTGCGAGTGGTGGGTGCGGTGAAAGACTACGTGGATGCGATCAAACTCAATTGGCCTCTCATATTGGCCGTCGGACCCGAGATCATCCGCGAGATGTCCGGGTTCAAGGATGTGATCTGCGATCTGAAGATCGCGGATATTCCCAACATCAATCGGTTGATAGTTGAACAGGCGGTGTCGCGCGGAGCGAGTGCGGTCATCTGCCACGGGTTCACGGGAGAGGATTCGGTCAGGGCCTGCGTCGAAGCCGCGAAAGGCCAGGTGTTCGTCGTCACCGAGATGAGCCATCCAGGCGGGAAGCAATACACAGCACCTGTGGCTGACAGACTCGCCGCGCTCGCAAAGTCCGTGGGGGCAAGGGGGATAGTGGCGCCCGCGACGAGACCGGAGAGGATCGTTGCGCTCAGGAAGATAATCGACAATCTCGAGATAATCAGCCCTGGCGTCGGAGCCCAGGGAGGGAAAGCGTCGGATGCGATCAGAGCGGGCGCGGACTACATCATCGTCGGAAGAACTATCTACGAATCTACCGACCCAGCGACGGCTGCAAGGAAGCTAGTCGACGAGGTCAAGGAAGTCGTGTGAGGATAGGACAGGACGGGCAGATGGCGAATCTCACAGTGCCAGACGCTGTCATTCTGCGGCTCTTCCGTCCGATAACGCTTATATAGCACGCCAGTTATCGGTGGGCTACTATTCAACCAGGTGGCACAATCTTTGGCCGAGGAAGGGAAAAGCCCTGCTAGGCTGTTTCTGTCTAGGATTAAGAGGGGGGACGGGAGGCCGGGCGAGTTTAGGAAGTGGGTCACAGCGAGTTGGCCAACTCTGCTCATGCTTTTCTTCATCTTCGTGCTCGCGCTCTTCGTTCGATCTTACTTCGGATATCCGATCGCCCACGACAACGGAAACCTTGTGTCCGGCGGCTCTGACTCGTACTACTGGGAGAGAATCATAGACTACTCGGCCCAGACAGGCAAGCAGTTGTATCATGACCCGATGCTGAACTTCCCAGATGGGATAAGGAACCCGAGGCCGCCCATGTTCAGCATGTCGGTCGTCGTGCCCGCAATCTTAGCTCAACACAGCTTCCCGTCGCTTGACGAGGCGCTGGGCATGTTCCTCCTATGGACACCGGCGTTCTGGGGAGCGCTCACGATCATCCCGACATACCTGCTCGGCAAGGAGACATTCGGAAGACGGGCTGGTCTCGCGGCGGCGTTCCTGCTGGCAGTCACGCCGAGCCATGTTCAGCGTAGCGTGTTATCGGAGGCTGACCATGATTCGTTCATCCTGTTCTTCATCGTCCTGATGCTGTTCTTCCTCCTGAAGGCATTCAAGGCCCAGGAATCGA
>CALMQK010000254.1 GCA_937872085.1 uncultured euryarchaeote | reverse complement strand
AGAACGTCCTGGGGTTCTTGCCCGATGCGAAGATCCCGGGATTGGACAGCCTCCGTGGTCTGTGCTCGAAGGAGGGTATCTTCGTCGCCGATGTCGTGCTCATCCCGCTCGAGGATGGCGACAGGGCCGAGGCGCTGGCGAGGATGGGCAAGAAGACGATCGCCATCGATCTGAACCCGATGTCCCGCACTGCCACGAACGCGACCGTCACAATCGTCGACGAACTCACTCGAGCGATTCCAGAACTCATCAGGAATGTGAAAGACCTCGCCGAGGATCCCCGTGCGGCCAAGCTCGCGCTTTCCAGCTACGACAGGGACGAGAACCTGAAGCTCGTGTCAAAGGGAATGGCTGGTAACCTGGAGCGCTTTCACACACGCTGACCGCCACGGACCAACAGTTATTAATGGACCATCCGATTAGCTTCCGATAGAATGGCCAAGAACGAGTTGCTCGAGAAGGGCATCAACAGGATCGAATGGGCGAGGACCCACATGAAGGTCCTCGGCAAGATCAGAGAGCGGATGGTCAAGGAGAAGGTTTTCGAAGGCATGAAGGTCGGAATGGCCTTGCACACGGAGGCCAAGACTGCCGTGCTCGCGCTCACGATACAGGAGGCCGGGGCCGAGGTGAGGCTAACCGGATGCAACCCCCTCTCGACGGACGATTCAGTCGCGTACGCCCTCAACAAGGAATACGGTCTCGAGACCTACGCCAAGAAGGGACAATCCACCAAGGACTACTATGCGTCGCTGAACAAGGTCCTCGACATGAAACCTGACTATGTCATCGACGATGGGGCCGACCTGATCTTCCTGATTCACACCAAGAGGAAGGAACTTCTGGGAAAGGTCAAAGGGGCGAACGAGGAGACCACAACTGGTGTTGTGAGGCTCCGCTCAATGGCCCAGGAGGGCGCGCTCAAGTTCCCAGTGATGAACGTCAACGACGCCTACATGAAGTACCTCTTCGACAACAGGTACGGGACTGGCCAGTCGACGATGGACGGGATCATGACCGCCACCAACCTTGTCATCGCAGGACGGAACTTCGTCGTGGCGGGTTACGGCTGGTGCGGCCGCGGGATCGCGATGCGAGCGAAAGGGATGGGGGCGGACGTGACCATCACCGAGGTGGATGCGATCAAGGCGATCGAGGCGAAGTGTGACGGATTCGCGGTCATGCCGATGAGCGAGGCTGCGAAGAACGCGGATTTCATCGTCACTGCCACTGGATGCAAGGATGTGGTGACGGCCGAGGACTTGAGGGTCATGAAGGATGGTTGTGTCCTGGCGAACTCGGGGCACTTCAACAATGAGGTCTCAATACCGGCTCTGGAGAAGATGTCCAAAGGACACAAGAAGGTGCGCGAGTCGGTTGTAGAGTACCGGCTGAAGAACGGACGGAAGGTCTACCTGCTCGCGGACGGCAGGTTGGTGAACCTGGCCGCTGGACAGGGCCATCCTGTGGAGATAATGGATATGAGCTTCTCGATCCAGGCGCTTTGCCTGGAGTATATCGACATGAGCGCCCAGACGCTCGATCCCGATGTCTACGATGTCCCAGATCACCTGGATAAGCTCGTCGCCGACATCAAGCTGCAGACGCTCGGGGTCAAGATAGACAGATTGACGAAGGAACAGCAGGCCTACATCCGGAGCTGGAGAGAGGGGACCTAGTCCTTCACTGCTCCGCGCCGGATTGGCTCACGAAAACTCGTGCGGAACCGCCGAACTTTTCAAGTGGGTCCTGACAGATACGGTTACCGGGAAGCGACGAATTGAGAGCTAGCAACATCCTTGGCGCATACGGTCACACCGCCATGGACATCATTTACAATGCCGATAGGTTCCCCTCTCCGAACACCACGGTCGAGCTTCTTGGCAGGCATGAGCTGTACGGAGGAACGGGCGCGAACCTCGCTCGCATCGCCTCGTCGCTGGGAGTGAAGACGGCACTAGCAAGTCATGTCGGCGATGATTTTCCGATCCCGTTCATGGTGGCATTGAGGAAGAGCGGAGTCGATACGACGGATGTCGTGAAGGTCCATGGCGCGAGAACACCTTTCATAATCATGATCTCCGACAAGGACCATAACCAGATTGGGTTCGTGGATCAGGGAGCGATGAAGCTGCAGGACCGGCTTCCGTTGAGGACTCACACGGTCGACAGCTCCAAGTTCGTGCACATCGGCACGGGCAGGCCCGGGTACGCGCTGAAGGTCGCGAAGAGAGCCAGGGCCAAGAAGAAGACCATCGCCTTCGATCCAGCGCAGGAGCTTCACTACGTCTACACCCCGGAGGAGTTCAAGTCCGTCCTCCACCAGAGTGACATCCTGTTCGTGAACTCGGCCGAGTTGGAGAAAGCGAAGTCGTACCTGAACCTGAAGGAGGATGCCGAGCTGCTCTCGCATGTCAAGATGGTCATCAACACGAGAGGGGGCGACGGGAGCAGGATCATGACCGACGGCGACGAGATCACCGTGGGCACGGTGCAGCCCGACAAGGTCGTCGATACTACAGGAGCGGGGGACGGGTTCCGCGCGGGGTTCTACGCTGGGCTTTCGCGGTCGCTTCCCCTCGAGGAGTGCGCATGGGTCGGCGCGGCCACGGCGTCCTTCGTGGTCGAAGGAGTCGGGGGCCAGAGCAGCTTGCCCACATGGGACATGGTCCAGAGACGCTCCGCCCGCAGGAAGTGCGTCTGAAGATAGGTGCTCAGTCGGGACGCGGACTCTCGGAGGCTATCGTCACTCGAGTTCCCCTTGGAAAACATCTCGTCCTTCGCTGTCATCCGTGCATCGTGATTTACGGACTGCAAGTGGGCCGATGGGGGTGGCATCCATGCCCTCCAGCATCCTTCATATGCAATTTCCTACTGAACCAAAAGTCGAAAGCTTTATGACAGGACACCCCATTACGCGAAATAGGTGAGTACCAGATGGCCGTGGGTTTCATACTCATTAGCACTGCGCCGGCAAAGGAACATGAGGTCTATAACGAGCTCCTCAAAGTGAAGGAGGTAGTCGAGCTGCACCCTCTGTTCGGAGAGTACGACCTGATCGCTAAGATCGAGGCTGAGGACTTCAACCTCCTCGGACAGGTAGTCGTCGACAAGGTCCGCTCGATTCCAGGCGTGATAGACACCAAGACGCTGACGGGGATAAAGTTCTGAGATATCTATTCCAGGAGAGGTGAAGTAGATGACAATGAGTCTGATGGACTTCTTGACAGTGCTCATAATGGTCTTCGCACTGTTCATGTTGCTTGCGGGAATATTCACGGCCTATTTCGGGAGCGGGAAGAGCCGGATGATCGGTGTGGCCCTGCTAGTCATAGGCCTCGTCGTCGGGATCATGTGGGTCGTCATGGGGATGGACTCCGTCGATATGATCAACGTCGACCTGTCAAGCGTCATTTGGAACGCGTTCGTGTACATCATCGCGGCCGTCATCGGCGCACTGATCGCGATCGGCGTGTTCCTGCTTGCGATAATGAAGTCGTGAGCACCACACATTTTTCTACAGACCATCCTTCTACCTTTTGCTATG
>CALMQK010000253.1 GCA_937872085.1 uncultured euryarchaeote | reverse complement strand
ATAGCTTATTGAAGCCAGAAGTCCCGTCTGTTTTGAGTGTTTTGGTCGTTCCAGTAAGATGGACGGAGGATGTTCCTGGCGTGAATGTCCCCGCGCTCGAATCAAAATTCCCTGAGCAAGTTATGACGCTACCCCTTCCGTTGAGGATTCCGCGTGTGCCTATCGTGATGTCTGTTGCGGAGAGGGCATAATTGCTGATAGCAGAAAGGTCGAGTGCCGATGTATAGGTTGCGTGAGCGGAAGCGATACTAAGGCTATTTCCAATTACCGTGTTGGCTCCGAGTGTTAAGGCAAAAGACCCCGCAACATTATTCTCGGCGTAAACCGATACGGGGCAAGTAACTGTACCCAGCGTCAGAGATTGACTTGCCTTGAGAGTTATTTGCAGAGTTATGCCTGGGCCAACGATTATGCCATTGTTGGTAAGTATGGAGGAGCCAGTAAGGTAGAAATAGACGTTGCTACTAGCCAGTGTTAATGTACGCGAAGCGTCAACCGTTAAATTGTTTGCCCCTGACCAGTAGAACTTCAAACCACTAGCAGTAATGTTCGCACTCACATGAAGTGCATTCAAATATTGAGTCGTGGACATAGTAAAGGTTGTACCATCGCCACTCATACACAATCTCAACGTTCCTGCACTAACTGTCGAACTAGAAGTGAAACTTCCCGAATCTGTGAGCCAGTAACTCGTACTTCCTACAAATATTCCTGCAACCTGAGAATAAGAAGTAACCGAGAACGAAGCGGCTTGAGTAACCGTTACGGTGGTGTTCGCCAATAGATTGAACGAACCATAGGAACCCGTCAGGCCCCAAGTGCAAGGCCCCACGCTTAGGGCTGAGAAATAGATGTTATCCCCCGTCGCTGGAACCTCTGCTGGTTGCCAGTTAGAAGCTGTGGCCGTTGCCGTCGTCGTCCCTATCCAATAATGGTTGGCTGAGGCATCCAAGATATGCGCTCTGAGAGGTGATTCAGTATTCCCCTGCGGGGTCATGCCCGAAGAGGCTAGGACTGCAACGGCTGAGGAGAATAGCAGAAGGACGAGGAGGAGTGATAGGAATCGGCGAGGCATGGCCGCCTCACACCGGCCCTAAGAAGACTACCAAGAACCCCAGGAGCACCAGGCCAACGACCTCAAAGACCACGAGCTCGATCACATTCTCTTTGCTGATGCCCTTGTCCTTGGAGACTTGTGCGAGACCAATTACGGGCATCACGAGGACCAGGGAGAACATCACCACGACTAGGACGACATATTGATGGACATTCGCTGGGAGCATGGTAGTATAATCACGACCCCCTATTGCATCATAGAACTGGTCAAGATTCAGAGCTATGCTTCCCTGGTAGATGTCCTCAGTCGATGGTTGATCGTGGAATATCTGAAACACTAGACCCGTTGGAGTTATGGCCCAAGTCCAATCTGCCGTGACCTGTGTTACGATTCCAATGACGAATCCTGTATGCTTTGTATAGGAAGATGCCAGAGCCAGATTCCTGCTCATAGATGCCGTTGCCGTAGTTTCTCGCGCCAATGTTGCGCTTGTCAACTGATGATAGACGAGCAAGGCTGCGTTTCTATCAGCTACATATTGAGCGAAGGGAGCGCCAGTTCCACCACCGATGACCATACTTGATGACATGTTCGTCGTGAAGTTGAGGCTAGAGCCGAAACGGGAGTAGGAATAGGCGATCCCGAAGTAATTCCAGTTCGTCGTATTCGCGCTGCTGTTACCGCATTCTATCCACATATGCCAGACACCATCAACCAAAATGACGGCGGGATTTGCCATCCAATATCGTAGGCTAGAAGTGGTCGCTGAGTGATGCAGTACCGCCTTCCCTCCATTGGCTATCGTCCAAGTCACTTTGTCATGGGAAGTCCACATATAGAGATTGCCGGTGATAGCTGAGCTGTTGTGAGCGAAGCAATAGAAAATCCCGTCATATTGGACAACATAAGGGAATCGTATATTCTGCATGACCCTGACGGGGGTGGTGTAGGCGGTGTAATTTGCGTTTGTCGTATGGGTATACCATAGGTAGATGTAACCCCCTGACGCCCCGTAGGTCGCCCCACCTGTGAACCAAACATCTATCCAGCCTTGAGAAGCATTGTATATCATGGAAGGTTCACAGCTCTTGTTTACCAAGACTGGATTGTTGTAAGCTGGAACTGTGACGATGCTAGTGTTGGTCCCGACATTCGCTACTGCTCCCGCTTCTTGAGCCGAAGAGAGCATTGGAAGGAATGCGATCATTGCCATTATCCCGACTACTGCCACCGCCATGGTCTGCCTGGTTTTCATCTGCCTTTCTCCTGAGTTGTGCAAAGGGTTTCGGACGCTGTTTGGGGAGGAAGTGCTACTCCCCGGTTGGAGACCAGCCTTCGACCGATCTACTCCTTCCCGTAGTGGATCATGCCGACTGCCAACAGGGCTACTCCTAGCCAGTAGAAG
>CALMQK010000252.1 GCA_937872085.1 uncultured euryarchaeote | reverse complement strand
TTCCTTTTCACGCATGCCTATCTCAGCGGGAAGAGGCACCTTCCATATCACAAGCTGACCGGGACGGTTGGAATTCTCTGGGATCTGAGTGCATCATTATTCTACATGATCTTCAGAGTCGGTACCCAGGTGACTGGCGGGGATTTGATATATGGTGCCACGCACGGCACAGTCGCCGCAATCGTGATCCTCTTAGAGTTCATAGTCCTGGGGACAGGAGTGCTGCAATGGAGGACCGGAAAGAAGAGCAGTATCCACAAAAAGACGACGCCAATCCTCTATGTGCTTTGGTTCATCGCATTCCTCTCGGGCGAGGCATTCTACGTCATCCATTACCTCCTCTGATAGGTCTGGATAGTCACGGCGCCATCGTTTCGGTTCTTGGTGGGTCCAGACGTGCCTGGATTATGAATTCCCTGCACCCAACAACCTTTTAATACACATGGCAAGATGCCTTGCGGCCAGACATCCAAGCCACTGTGGCTTAGAGGTATAGCGACGCCTTGGTAAGGCGTAGGTCGAGGGTTCGATTCCCTCCAGTGGCTCTTCCGATTCTTCCTATTGTTCCTCAGGGAGATCATCACTCGGATATCATCCAGGACGCCATCTGGCGCGTGTCCGCCTGCGTGTGCCATCGCATGTGCGCGCGCGTGGCCTGGCTGGCGGACCAGCATCTGTTATATACTGGGCGCTCCCACGTACGTACAGGGATGCACTATGCCAAAGAGTCTCATCGAAGGTGCACTTAGCGGAGCATCAGTGACTATCGACCAGCCTCTGCAGGCGCAACCGAAGACCGCGGATGACCTGGAGCTTGAGAAGATTGCGAATCAGCTCGATATCTGCATCAAGTTGATCGGATGCGGAGGTGCGGGCAGCAACACTGTGAACCGATGCGTAGAGAGCCGTCTTTCCAATGTCGAGATGCTGGCTCTCAATACGGATGCGAAGCATCTTCTCACTATCAGATCGCCACGAAAGATCCTCATCGGGAAGACGACCACGCGGGGCTTGGGGGCCGGTGCCCGACCAGATGTCGGCGAGAAGGCCGCGATGGAGAACGAGCCGGAGATCAAGGACTTCTTGAAGGATGCCCAGATAGTGTTCGTCACCGCCGGGATGGGCGGGGGCACGGGCACTGCTTGCTCGACCGTGGTCGCTCGCATCGCGAAGGAGACCACCCGCGCGCTCACCATCGGGGTCGTGACCCTCCCGTTCAGGTCCGAGGGCGAGATGAGGATGGAGAACGCCATGGCTTGGCTCACTAAGCTGGCGAAGCTCTGCGACACGACGATCGTCATTCCCAACGACACCCTCCTCGAGCTCGTTCCAAACCTTCCAGTCCAGGCAGCCTTCAAGGTCGCGGACGAATTGCTCCTGCAGACCATCGGCGGGCTGACTGAGATGCTGACCCGTGCAGGTCTCGTGAACGTCGACTACGCCGACCTGAGAACCATACTCAACGAAGGCGGGGTCTCGTTGATCGGTGTTGGCGAGGCCGAAGGCAAACCCGGAGAAAGGATACAAGACGCCGTTGATGAGGCTCTGGATTCCCCGCTTCTCGGGAAGATCGACCTGAAGGATGCCCGAGGCGCGCTGGTGCGGATCGTCGGCGGGCCCGACATGAACATCGAGGAGGCCGCGAAGGTCGCCGAGATAATCTCGAGCAAGATAAAGCCGGACTCGAGGCTCATCTGGGGCTGCTCAGTCGAGAATGAGATGCAGGGCAAGGTCAAGCTCCTCCTGATCGTTACGGGGGCCAAGTCACAGTATGTCCTGCTCAGGGACGGCAATGAGCCCGTGCTCTCGAGGACCACGGAGGACTACCAGGGACGCGTGAACCTCCCTAACCAAATCCACTCTGACGAGGACCAATCGCAGTTCGTCCGCTAGAGTCCGCGCTCAGTTCAGCTTCAGCAGTAGGTTGGCAAAGGCACCCGTCGCGATGGCCAGGGCCATCGAGGCGGCGGCCACGCCAACAGTGCTCTTGAGCCCGAATTCCTTGAGCATGACCGCGAACGCGGCGATGCATGGCATGAAGATCGCCATCACTAGCGCGAAGACGAACATCTGGTGATTCGAGAGCACAAGCGCCAGATTGCCCGTACCGCTGAGCACCATGAGCATCTGGAGGGCCATCTCCTTCCTCAGCACCCCGAAAACCAGGGCTACCGCCGCGATCGAGGGCAGGCCGAGCACAGATATCATGAAGGGTGCCGCAGGACGCAGCAGTGACTGCAACACGCCGTACGCTAGGAGCGTTTCGATGATGATGCTTCCTGCCAGCAAAAGTGGAAAGGCGATTGTTAGGAATTCCTTCAGCCTGATGTAGGTCTTGATCGCGGATTGCTTGGCGGACGGCCATCTCATGTCGGGTATCTCGATGCACATCCCGGTGGGCTCGAACTTGATCGCTCTGTGCAGCACGAGCCCGAGCACTACGAGCATCCCCATCAGGATCACGTAGATCAGGAGTGCCCACCATGCTCCCGCGAACTTGCCCACGGCGCCGATGATGATCGCGGTCTGCGCCGAGCAGGGCACCGCGATCGTGATCAGGGTGGCGAGGATAAGTCGTTCTCTTCTCGAGCCCATCGTTCTCGTCGACAATATGGCCGGGACATTGCATCCGAAGCCGACCACCATGGGGATGACCGCTCTCCCGTGGAGCCCGAGCCTGTGCATGACCCCATCCAGGAGCGAGACGACCCTGACGAGGTATCCAGTATCTTCAAGGACCGACAGCATGACGTAGAACACCAGGATGTAAGGGATCACAAGTGCGAGCATCGCCTCTATGCTGAGCGAGATTCCATCCAGGATGCCCGATGCCAGATGATTTTCTGCGCGGGTCCCTAGGTCGTGGAAGAAGACGCCTCCCGTGTGTTCGTAGAAGTGTACGAGTGCACCCTCCAGCAACCCCCCGAAGAACACGAGGATGACGAACATGAGCGCGAGCACGCCGAAGAGTATCGGGATGCCAGTGGCCGGCCTCAGAGTGATGTCCTTCGCTATGCTCTTCCTGGTCCTATAGGTCGCTGCCCTGCCAAGGACCTCTCCAGCGATCCTTCCAGCCTCTCCGAACCGGTCCCTCTGGATGTGCACCACGATATCCTCACCGTGGGTCCGGCGGAATTCGTCCCTGAACCTCTCTGAGAGCTGTTTTGCTACGTCGCTTGCTCTGTCGATGACGCTTTGTTCCCCCATGAGGAGCCGGATAGCCACGCTCCTGACGGGCGGACCTCCCTCTTCAGAAGGGATGACCCTCTCGAGCTCCTTGATCATCCCTTCGATGTGTGAATCGTACCTCACCGCGAACCCGCTCTTCCGCCTAATCTGCACGGAAGTGTAGAGCAGCGAGTCGACGCCCTCCCCCTTGGTCGCGACCGTGGGAATGACCGGCATCATGAGTATTCGTTCCAGCTTTGGAACATCCACCTCGAGCTTGCTCTTCCTCAGAAGATCGTACATGTTCAGAGCGGCCACGACGCTGTACCCAGCCTCGATGAGCTCGAAGAGGAAAACGAGGTTGCGCTCGAGCCTCGTCGCGTCCAGGACTGCTATCACGGAGTCCGACCTTCTCTCAGTGAGCAGTCTGGTGGCCACGCGCTCCTCGTCAGAGTTGCCTGCGAGTGAATAGGTGCCCGGGAGATCCACGACGGTCAGTGTGAGGCCCATGAACTTGGCCTTGGCTTCAGAATACTCCACTGTGGTGCCGGGATAGTTGGATGCGATCACGCCCACCCCGGTGAGCTGGCTGAAGAGCATGCTCTTGCCCACATTGGGGTTGCCAGCCAGGGCGATCTCCAAAGACTCCGCCTCCTATCCTGCTCTTATGACATGGAGGACGTCCCCTCGGGTGCGGGAGAGGGCGACCTTGGTCCCCTTCAGGTTGATGATTATTGGTCCTCCCATAGGGATCCTCTTCTCGATCTTTATCTCGCTGCCGGGAACGAATCCCATGGACAGCATGGAGCACAACTCGTCGTTGTCCCTCGAGATCAAGTGAGACACAACGGCGGTCTCTCCCTCTCTCATCTCTGAGAGAGGCACGTCGCAGCTCGTGCACTTGTCGCATGAAATCCCTCTCTCACACTTCGGGATCTCACGTCCGTCCGGACATTTGTCTGGATGCTGCATCATCCTGCAGAGGCTCTGCTCTGCCTCGTCCGTAAGGGCATGTTCCATCTTGCACGCCTGTTGGTGAGTGGTGGGCCCTTTCACGCCGATGAAGTCCGTCAGAAAACGCTCGAGCAACCGGTGTTTTCGAGTCACTTTCGTGGCGATCTTCTTGCCCTTCGACTTTAGGACCACGCCCCGATACGGTTCATGCTTGACGTATCCCTTTGCGGAGAGTTTGTGGAGCATCTCGGTGACACTGGCAGGGGCCACATCCAGCTCCGCCGCGATGTCGGAGGTCTTTGCCTGTCCACCCTCCTCGGTGAGCTTGTAGATTATCTTGAGGTATTGCTCGATTATCTCAGGGTCCATCGTAAGAGAATTAGGCATACCTAAATTTATACTCTCGCTTCTTACACTGGTCCACCCTTGCAGAGCTCGTCCATCAGGTCCCTCATTGGCTCACGTGACCTGCAGCAGGGTTCCGGATCTTGCCCTTGAGAAGGAGCGCTAGATTCGTAAGCGGCAATAGGTATATCCCGTGCGTAGAGCCTTTGCGTGGCGGGTATGCATGATCCGAACGGTTGTTAAGAGGGACGGTTCGAAGGAGCCCTTCTCCGCGGAGAAGATCGCTTTGAGCGTGACCAAGACAGGGGGACCGGATGCCGTTGCGAGGGGTATCGCGGAGGAGATCCGGATCAGCTCCGACCTCAAGGAGGAGACTACCAGTGCTGACATACGGGCTGCGGTCTTGGTGAGGCTACAGCGCATAGACCTCGCTTGGGACCACGCCTGGCGTCAGTACGAGCACGAGGTCAAGAAGAGATCGACAAGAGGAAAGCCCTGAACCTCGGGTTGTCCAAAAAGTTTCTTATGCCTCGACCTCCTTCAACTCGATATGGCAAAGCAAGTCCACGCAGCGCATATTCTAGTGAAGAACGAGGACAAGGCAAAGGATCTGCTGACCAAGATAAACTCCGGTGGGGACTTCGCTGACCTGGCCCAGAAGCATTCCGATTGCCCATCAGGCAAGAAGGGTGGGGACCTCGGATGGTTCGGGCGAGGGCAGATGGTCAAGGAGTTCGAGGA
>CALMQK010000251.1 GCA_937872085.1 uncultured euryarchaeote | reverse complement strand
ATCCTGCCCTGTCTGACTACCGTCGTGTACCCGTTCCATAGGTTGGAGATATGCAGGGGCTCGAAGGGAACCTGATACGACACTCCCGTAGGGCTCAGATCGTCGCTGTACTCGTGAAGAGTCTGGCCTTGGAGGATGAAGAAGAACGGCGACTGGAACTGCACGAATTGAATGTAGCTTGCGGAAGGAGGCAGCTGGACCCGGTTGGGCGCTTCCATGACGATGTTCTCGCTGGTCCCGATGCCGACCGGGAAGACGTCCGTAACTCCCTCCTTGGAGTAGACCATTATCCTCTTCAGAGTTTGGTCGCTGGTCTCGGACAGCCCGATGATTGTGGTCCAGTTCAGCTTTCCTGTCAGGTTCCCTGACGTATGGTCGGCGATGAATATGTCCGTTGCCGGCGCCCTGAAGTCGGTGCTGTACGGGGTGAGGAAGGGCGCGAAGGTGGCCATGATTAGGAATCCCATGACGATCCCGAGTCCGACCAGGCCCGTCTTGGAGTGTCTGTACAGCTTCCAGCCCGCGCCGAAGCTCCTCGTCAACCTCTTCAGCATCCTCTGCCCTTGCGCCTGAATCGGCTCTGAGGGTTCGATGGCTGGTTCCTGACCCTCGTCCGGCGTGACCTTGCTGACATTCATTGGCGCACCCTCGGGTCCAGGTATCCATAGATGAGGTCTGCAACTAAGTTGCCCAGGAGGACCATCAGCGTGATTATGTAGAGCGTGGCCTCCGCCACGGGGAAGTCAAGCTGCACGAGCGACTGTATGTATAGGGCTCCCATGCCCGGGAACGAGAACACGTTTTCGAGCACTACTGCCCCTGAGATGGCAAAGACTATCGAGATGATGAAAGAAGTAACGACGGGCAGCATTGCGTTCCTGGCACCATGCTTGAACAGGACCGTCCTCTCGGGGAGACCTATTGCCCTGGCGGTGACCATGTAGTTCTCACCTATGATGTCCAGCATCGCTGTCCGCATAAGCAGCACTGTGCCTGCGAGGTTAAGCAGCAGGAGCACGATGAGTGGAAGGGTCATGTGCCACGCGATGTTGAGCCATTGGTTCATGTGATATGTGGGATCATACCACCCCGTTAAAGGGAACCAATGCAGTTGCGCGGAGAAGATCACTAGGAAGATCAGGCCGAT
>CALMQK010000250.1 GCA_937872085.1 uncultured euryarchaeote | reverse complement strand
GAAGAAGGCCCTCTCCTCGAACGGACCGAAGGTCGGCAGATACATCTTGTCGTACTTGTAGAGCCGGCCGTTACCAGTAGCGCAGAGACATGAATTGTAGACCAGGCCGGGGACCTCCTCGTCCCTCATAGGTGCGCCGAAGACGATGTCCTTCTTCGTCTCCTTCGCAAGCCGGAGGATGGACTTGATGCTCGGCCCCACCACAGTCTCCGCGAGCACGAACAGGTCGTCCCTTGGAAGATAGCCGGTTAGACTCATCTCCGGGAACACAACGATGTTCCCCTTCGCCTTCCGGACGATGTCTCTCATGCGCTTGAGGTTGGCCACCTTGTCATGCAACTGGCAGATCACTTGTGCGAGGGTAACGCCAACCTTCTGCATGAGGCCCACTAAGCTCTTCCATCAAATAACCATTTTCCCGGGAATCGTCAATTGGACCACCATAATCGCTATATGCGAATGGCCCCATTCGAGCCGCATGATTCTTCCGAAGCTCAGAGAGGGGACGGAGGAGACGGTCGAGAAGTTTCTTGCGGAGAAGCTGAGGAAGATCGGGGCAAATGGCTATGTTCTCGGAGTTAGCGGAGGGATCGACTCAGCCGTCGTCTTGCGCCTGTGCACACGCGCAGTAGGGAAAAAGAAGGTCCTCGCTCTCTTGATGCCGGAGAAGGAATCCTCAAAAGACGACCTGGTCGATGGGAAATCGCTCTGTGAAGCCGAGGGAGTGAGCTACAAGGTCATCGACATCACAGGACCGGTGGAGGCCTTCAAGAAGGTCATCGGCAAGAAGCTCGACAAGAAGACGGTGGCGAACATCAAGGCGAGATGCCGCATGGTCGTCCTCTATCACCACGCGAGCACAGAGAGCCGGCTCGTGGTCGGGACGAGCAACAAGAGCGAGTTATTGATGGGCTACTTCACCAAGTTCGGGGACGGCGCTGCGGACTTGGAACCGATAGGCGACCTCTACAAGACTGAGGTGCGGGAGCTCGCCCGCGAGATGGGATTATCGAAGAAGGTAATCGCGAAGACCCCCTCGGCAGGCCTCTGGAAGGGGCAGACAGACGAGGGGGAGATGGCCATCACCTATGAAAAACTGGATGCGATCCTACTGGGAATCGAGCTCGGTCTCGACGAGAAGGGGATAGCGCAGAGAGCGGAGACCACCCGGAAGGAGGTCGAGAGGATCTCGATGATCGTCAGGATGTCCTCACATAAGCGCAAGTTCCAGCCCGCCCCCAAGATCGGCTATCGTACCCCCGGCCTCGATTGGAGGGAAGGGGACGAGGACATCGCGTGAGTCTGCTCGTCCTGTCAGAGATAGCGTTTCGAGATCGACATCCTTGCGGCCACGAGCGGATCGACGACCTGAGATATCTTCAGATCCGCGACCGCACTCGCGAGCATGTAGGCCTCCTCGAAATCCATCCCGCTCCTGCTTGATATCAGCCTGACGAGATCCGAGGATGCGCACCTCGAAGCCTCCTCAAGGGTCTTCGCCGCGGCATAGGTGATCCACTGGGTGCGGGTCTCGATCAATGGCCTTGCGGTTTGGATTTCTTCGCTCCTTGTGAATCGAACGGTGACCTCTCCTGAGACTTCGACGCCAGTGCCGGAGATCTCCCCATCTCCCATGGCTGCGTGGAGGTCACCCATCGCCACCATCGCTCCGTCCACGAATGTCGGTAGATAGACCTTGGACCCCGCTGCGACCTCGACTGTATCCATGTTCCCTCCGTGGTCTCCGGGATGGAAGGTCGGGCGCTTCCCTTTCGAAGGCGAGACACCCAACACCCCTATATGGGGTCTAAGGTCGATTTCCAAGCCAGGCGAGAATGTCGCCTTGTCGCCATGTATCTTAAGGACTTTCGTTCGAGATTTCCGCACATCGTCGCTCAGGAATCCGACGTTCGGCGAGCACATCATGATCCCGAGCTGCCCGCATTTGATCCTGTCGATGGACACGCAGAGCGTGTCACCAGCAACGAGGCCCTCGACGTTGATCGGACCAGTCGCCGGGTTCACGTCACCCATAGCGACATCTTCGAAGAGTTTCTTCGGGTTCTTCACCATGCCTGAGAAGCAATCCTGGGTCTCGACGATCACGGATTCGCCCTGGTTCACCTTGTATGCTGGTTCGTTGTCCGGTGAGAACTCGTAGATTGTCTTCCTGGAGCTTAGGCGCCTCAATCCATCACCATCTGGCCCTCGTCATTGTCCAATCGGCGGAAGTACTTTGCCGCCTTCCCAAATCTCCCCAAAGTTTATCTAAGGCCATCCGTTTTGGACAATTCCACCATGCTCCCGTAGTGTAGTCCGGCCAATCATTCGAGCCTCTCGTGGCTGCTGTTCGCGGCAGGCCGGCGAAAGTTCGATACCCGGGTTCAAATCCCGGCGGGAGCGCACTTCCATGCCACGCTTGAATTCAATCAGAGGGAATTACACATTTCGTCTCTGAGTGAGCGGGGGTCTCCTTCCACATTCTCATTATGTCACTGCAATGATTTCTCGGACACTCTCACAATCCCCAATATTCAGAAGAGGCATTCAGATTTCAAGGCTAAGATGATTGAAGAAGGTTGATATATAGCACCGTTTATTCTCGAAGATATGGACGCGCAAGATGGACCACTCGTTGAACAGAAGCCTCAACCTCGCTCTGACGAAGTGATTCCTGCTCGAGGCCATTCAAGAAAGGGCATGAACAGGAAAGTGAAGGTCCTTCTTGTTGTGAGCGTCGTCTTAATCGTTCTAGGTTTGACACTTACCGTCTATTTCCAAGTCAAAATGGACAGGGAGCTTACTCTTTCGAAGGATTTTGGCCACGATTTCACATCGAACGGTCAGACCACAAATGTAAATCGTGACTACCTATTCCCATACAACCCAATGTACAACGGGACTGGCACGAGCACGGCATTGTCGAACTATACCACTGAAACAAACACAACTATCAAAGGCGTGAATTCTAGCAATGACTACGTAGAATTCAGTTATGTGAAGAAGATCGTTGAACAGCCCACTCTACTTATCGATGTGAACACAGGATCGCTGCCAGGCGGTATTGCAATGCTTCCTTCAATGGCCCCTGGAATGCCTACGATACCATACCCATTCGGGCCATACCAGCCAACAACTTCTACCATGTACCTTGACGAGAAGAATTGGACCTACAGATCGGACATCTACGAAGAAAAAGGACTACCTATTCGGACGGGTTATGCACGCTCTGTGTTTACGCATCACCTTAAACAACAATCCTATCCCGTCTTTATCGGTTCGATTGGGAACACGACCACTGCCAAATTTGGGGGGGTTGTAGAGGTCAAGAGCATTGAAACGTACTTGTACAACTACTCATACACATTTGAGATCCCTTTCCCGATCTACACGAATCAGACAACAGGTCTTACAGTGTTTCTCTCCTTCACCGAGAGCACCAAGGAGTATCATGAGCCGATCACGGGAGCTCTTCTGAAGCAGACCGCCACCCTTACGTACTATCTTACCACGGTTGGCCAAGGAGCACCAAATATCGTCGGGATATACTCTGAGAGCAGTGACTATGAAGTATCACAGGAAGATGCGAGTTCCTTTTCCAAAGGACTATTCTGGATACACAACACTTCGACCATCGCCTTGGCACTGGTCCTCCTTGGCATTGTGCTGATGGTGGTGGACTTCGTGATCGTAGTCAAGGCGAGAAGATAATCAGCGGTGACCTCAAGAACCGCATGACCTCATTCGAGCCATTCACCTGGGTTCAAATGCCGGCGGGAGCACACTCCTCCAGGATCATCTCACGAGAGTCTCGGCTGCTTCGTTTACGACGGCATCCATCGCCCGCACAACATCCCTGTCCAATGGTTCAGGCGTATGTTCCTTGAGAATCTTCCTGACATGATCTCTTGCCGTCTCCTGTATCGGTTTGTACCCTTCCTTCGTCGCTCTCCCCGATGTGCGCTTGTCCCAGAGGGACGATATCCTTAGTTCCCCCCTGCGCAGGTTGTCCATCGTATGCCGCTCAGCAAGGAACCCACCCATGTGCCCGACCTTGTCAATGATGTCGAGTCCCATCGTCTGGTCATCCACCTGGAAGCCTTGAAGAAGTTTTGAGATGTCGTGGAAGACCTCGTTCCCGATCACCATCATCTCAAGACTGCTGGCGCCTTCCCATCCGCCGCCGACCCCCGAGATGCTCTCAGCTCCGGCTAGGGCTGGTACAAGGCCAGTCATCATGAATTCGAGCCCCATCTGCATGTCCCACCTTGTGATATCTGAGGACATGCCGTTGACGTCAGAGACCATCCCGTATCTTCGAGCTAGTTGGACAAGGCCCGCCGACACCAGAGCCTCCTCCGGGATTCCCCAGATGTCCCTGCCAGTGCGCGGGTCCATGAAGCATACTCTTCCCGAGTAGAGCATTGGCAGCTTCGTTGTGACCGTCTGGATCAGCATCAGCCCGCCGAGAACCTCGGCGTTCTGCTGAGCAAGGGCGCCACCAATGCTCATTGGACCCGTCTCACCACAGATCGGGCAAGGCACGGGCTGGAAGGGTATGCCATTCTCCACGCTCCTCAACAGGACATCGCAGTTGTTCTCACCATACGTCAGAGGGCTACTAGGAGATCCGGAGATGCTGATCAGCGGCCTCTTTCTGAGCTCCTCGACACCGCCTGCGACGCACGCTGCCATCTTCGTGAGGAAATCGAGGTTCGCCTTGTCCGGCGCGTAGACGGCCATCGGCTTGCTCGTGTTCTTAACCATGGCCTCGAACGTTTTCAGGACCACGAGTCCCGGCGGAACATCATTGGCCATGACTAGGCTGGATGAATAGTGGTTGTTCTCCAGGGCGTCACCAAGCCTGGCGCCCATTTCGACATCCTCGAAAGTTGATGGCCTCACGCTGCCCGTGTCAAGGTCGATCATCTTCGGATCTCCATTGCCAGCATATGGGAACATGTGCTCCCCATCATAGTCGATATCCAACTTCCTGTCCCTGGCGTAGTAGACGTTGTGATGCGTCACCTTGCCGATCGAATCCTCTGCCATCGCCCTCGGAAAAGTAACCACCCGTTTCCTCGTAGGATGATTGGTCCCACCCGCTCGCAGTAAGCGCTTCCTCGCTTCTTCGCTGTCGAACCTGACTCCCGTCCTCTCAAGGATCCTCAGAGAGGCCTCATGTATCGTCTCGAGCTGGTCGTCAGTCATCACCCTGAGCCTGATATTCGGATTGAGCTTGATTCCCTTCATGACGAGCACTCTGCCGAATGACCGAAACGGGTCCAGCTTACAAATAGGCTCTCGCTCGTTGGTGTCGTGCCAATGTCCCTTGGACCCTTGCCCCAGATTCCAGCGCGAGCATCATCAAGACTTCTTCCCACCTTTCGGGCAGGCAAGGACGCACTCCCAGCAAAAACCTGGGGTCGGCGAGTGTCTCTCCAACCAATCATTGCATCTATCACGCTGCAGGACCTTCTTGAGATCCTCAGGGTAGACCTCGAAGCTCGTCGCGGTCAAAGCTCCTGCAGGGCACGCCCTCGCGCAGAGACCGCATCTGCCGCACTCATTCTTGCTTGGTCTTCCGGGGTTCAATGGCATGTCTGTTAACACGACCCCAAGACAGACTCTCGGACCGAACCTCTTCGAGACGAATACCGCGGATTTGCCGATCCAGCCAAGTCCAGCGGCCCTGGCCACGGCCTTCATGGACAGCTTGCTCCTGTAGTACAGTGGACCGCTGTCTTTCAGTCCGTCGTTCGGGTCGAGTGCGATTGCCCTGAAACCCCTCTCCAAGATGAAGTCCACGATGAGCGTGGACACCTTGCGTATCAACGGAAAGGCAATCTGGTCCTCGATATCGAACGAGTAGGGGTCATCGTACTTATCCAGGGCCACGACGAGCGAAATGCCGTATCGGTACCCTTTCAGCAAGCCGCGTGGGTATGTGCGAATACCGTCGATGTGTGACAGGTCGGCGACACCAATCAAGTCGATGCCATTCGCGAGTGCGACCCTCTCGATCGATTTGTTGTTGCTAGTTTTCGCCATGATTCACCGCGTTCCTCATCCGACCAGTCTCGGCGTGGAAATGAACCTGATCGAACGCACTCCCTTGACCTTCCGTATCTTGCCGAGGATCTCACGCAACTTGCCGTTCTCTCCCCGAGCGATGAAGACCTCCATACACTGTCCCTTCTCGAGGTGCAGGTGGAGCATCATCTGGATCTCCTCGTACCTGTGCTGGAGGATCGAGAGCTCGCTCCTCGGTCCGATCTCATCGTAGATCATAGTTATGACTATCTGGTTCTCGCCCTCGGAGCTCTCCCACTCGGCCTCGTCCACGAAGGACCTCATCGACTCGCGCATCGCGTCCGAACGCGATCTGAACCCTTTCAGGGTCGAGACTTCGTCGAACCTTCCGAGCAACTCGTCCGAAACTGAAATACTTACAATGGTCATGGTCTCGGGGACGGGAACGCTACGCTTGTATTTCTCGCTTATTAAGAAACCACGATGAACTGAATAACGGTTCAGTCGCGTTTCAATCTCTTTAGCAGTCTCTCAGGGTTCGTCACGAGCGCTCCCCGGACCTCTTCCGGCGTGAGACCAGCCCCGCTGGCGACCGTGTGCGCGAATGCCATCGTGCTCAGGTCCTGTGGACTGTGCGTGTCCGTGTTCACTAGCATGGTCGCCTTCGCCTCTCTCGCCATAGCTACCACGTGACCGTTGGCCAAAGAGTGCCCCTTCCTGCACGTTATCTCAAGGATGACATCGTTCTTCGCGGCAAGCTCGGCGTCGCCGATATCGATCATGCCCGGATGCGCCAGGATGTCCACATCCGGATTGGAGACTGCTGTGTTGTTCGTGCCCCGCTCCACCGGCTCTACCGGCGTCTCTCCATGAATGACGATGATCTCCGCGCCCATCTTACGTGACTTCCTGACGGCCTCATCGATGTATCTCACCGGGATATGCGTCAGCTCAACGCCGGGGATCGCTTCGATGCCCCAGGCATCGGCTTTCTTGCAGTCAGCGGCGATGGACTGCACTATCCAGTCGAGGTTCGAGAAGGAAGCGTGGTCCGTGAGCGCAACGGCCCTGTGGTCCAATGCCGCGGCTCGCCGGATGAGCTCCATCGGCAGAAGCTCGCCGTCGCTCATCGATGTGTGCATATGGAAGTCGCATCTCCTGGCCCTCATTTCCTTCTTCCCTCCAGCTCCCTATAGATGTCATCCATCGTAATGCCCTCGTCGTACAGCAGGACCATCAAATGGTACAGTAGGTCTCCGGCCTCATAGACTATTTCCTTCCTCTGCTTGTCCTTGGCCGCTATGATGACCTCGGAGCTCTCCTCCGCGATCTTCTTCAGAAGCAGGTTCCTGTTGCTCAGCAGCTTGAACGTGTAGCTCGACGGGTTCTGCCCGTTCCTCCTCTCCTCGAACACCCGCCAGAGTTCTGTCAGGATGTCCTCGGCAGGGATCGGCTCCTTGTAGAAGCACGAATACGTGCCAGTGTGACAGGCGACGCCCATCTGCTCGACCCTCGCTAGCATCGCGTCGTTGTCGCAGTCGCTCAAAAGTTCGATGCATTTCTGGAAGTTCCCGGAGGTCTCCCCCTTCTTCCAGATGGCGTTCCTGGACCTGCTCCAGTAGTGCATGAAGCCCGTCTTCTTCGTCAGCTCGAGAGACTCATCGTTCATGTAGGCCAGCATCAGAACATTGTTGTTCTTGACGTCCTGCACCACAACCGGCATCAATTCCTTGGTCTCGCTCATCACATCACATCCTTCCTGATCGGGACTCCTTTTGATTCGAGTATCTTCTTGACATCGGCGACCGTGTGCTCGCCGTAGTGGAATATTGACGCTGCAAGGGCTGCGTCAGCTCTGCCTGTGGTCAGGACCTCGACGATGTCCTCGATCTTGCCGCATCCTCCCGAGGCAATCACTGGAACGTTGACTGCGTCGACAACGGCCCGGGTGAGCTCGATGTCGTACCCCGTCTTCGTCCCGTCAGCATCCATGCTCGTAAGGAGTATCTCTCCCGCTCCTCGTTCGCATGCTTCCTTCGACCACTCGATTGTATCGAGGCCTGTCGCCTTTGTCCCGGAGTATGTATAGACCTCCCAACTCTCGCCCTTCCGCTTGGCATCGATCGCGATGACGACACACTGGCTTCCGAAGGCATCGGAACATCTCGTAAGCAATGATGGATCTTGAACGGCTGCGGAATTGATCGATGTCTTGTCCGCGCCTGCCTTCAACGTCTTTCGAACATCCTCGAAGGACCTGATCCCCCCGCCGACAGTCAGCGGGATGAAGAGGTTCTCTGCAGTCTTCTGGACCGCGGCGTGCAATGTCTTTTGCCCTGAGACCGATGCGTTGACGTCCAGGAAGACGATCTCATCCGCGCCCTGGTCCTGGTACTCGGCCGCAAGGGCAGACGGGTCGCCGACACTCTGCAGGTCCTTGAAACGAACCCCCTTGACAGTCACGCCGTCCTTCACATCGAGGCACGGTATGATGCGCTTGGTCAACGGCATCTACTTGGTCCTCCACTTCACATCGGACTTGGTGGACATGATCGAACCGATCGGAGCCACCGCTTCCTTGAGCGCGAGCCCTAGGGCTTTGAAGGTCGCCTCCACTATGTGGTGGCTGTCCTTCCCCCTTAGCACTATCGTATGGATGGTAGCGCGCAGCTCCATGGCGAACGACCTGAGGAAATGCTCGTACATCAGGTCAGGAAGTTCGAGGTGCACGTAGGGCCGCTCGATCAAATCCAAGGAAACCTGCACAAGGGCTTCATCCATCGGGACGGTCGCGCTCGCGATCCTCTTGATCGGCTCATCTTCGAGCGCTTTTCTGAAGGCTTTCCCGAGCACTATGGCCACATCCTCGATCAGGTGGTGATCGATGTCCCCCTTCGCTGATATCTCGAGGTCCACTCCGGAGTACTTGGCCAGTGTCTCAACCATATGCGTCAGGAACCCGTTCGGGATCTCGCACTTGCACTTGCCGGTGCCGTCCAGGTTCAGCTTGATGAGAATCCTCGTCTCCCTCGTCTGCCTCGACAAGCTGGCCTTCCTGCCCTTACCCTTCATTTGAACTCCCCCACTGCTTTTCGAAAGTCTATCTTGCCAGTGTAGATGGCCATGCCGACCACTGCCGAGTGAGCATCGAGTTCATACAGCATCTCGAGATCGGTCATGGTCGTGATGCCCCCCGATACCATGACGGGCTTCTCGGTGCTTCTGATGAGCGTCTGGATAGGCTTGGGCTCTATCCCCTCGAGTCTACCCTCAACTGCAACATTGGTGTATAGGAAGCCCCAGATCGGCAGCTGCTCCAGGTCCTTCACCACCGCGAGCATGTCTCTTCCCGAACCCGTCTGCCATCCCTCGATGAGTACCTCTTCCTCGATCGCGTCGATCGCCACGACGATGCTATCAGGGTAATCGTTCGATACCTTCTCGACGAACCCTCGGTCCTTGATGGCGCGCGTGCCGATGATGACCCTCTCGGCCCCTATCTTGAACAGTCTCCGAATCCGCTCCTCCGTTCTGACACCGCCGCCCACCTGGACCGGAGCGGAGAGGCTCGCGGCGAGCATCTCGATCAGTCTTTCGTTGTTTCCCGTACCGAGCGCCGCATCCAGGTCGATGATGTGTATGATCTCAGCACCGTCCGCCTCCCACTTCCTAGCGACGGCCATGACGTCTTCGATCTCCACCTTCTCAGTGCCTGGCTTGCCTCCGACCAGTTGCACGCATTTGCCGCCCTTGACATCGATTGCTGGAATCACGATCATGCCGTTCCCTCTGCGATCTTGACGAAGTTCCTGAGAAGCCTCAGGCCGGCGAGTCCACTCTTCTCAGGGTGGAACTGCACTCCACAGAGATTTCTCTTTCTAATGGCGGACGGAAATCTCTCCCCGTACTCGGTCATGGCGACCGACACCTTCCCTTCAGGGTGACAGACATATGAGTTCGCGAAATAGAACTGGGCCGTCTCGGGGATGCCGTCGAAGAGCGCATCCCCTTGGTGCATGACGTCATTCCAACCCATCTCCGGGATGCGGCCGGTCTTCAGCTTCTTCACATCTCCATCGAAGAGAGCAAGACCTTCACCTGGCGATTCCTCGCTCCTCTCGAACATGACCTGCATGCCCAAACAAATGCCCAATGCTGGCGTCCCTTTCGAGATATATCTCTTCAAGTCGGGAAGAACCGGTCTCAAGGCGTTCATCGCCGCGCCGAACGCTCCCACGCCTGGGAACACGATGCATCCAGCATCGAGAAGTGATCTCGGATCAGAGACAACCCGGACTTCAGCTCCTGCTCGCTCAAGACCTCTGGCGATGCTGAAGAGATTGCCAACTCCATAGTCGATGATAGTGACTTCCATCACTTGCCTCCGAGTGTCAGCTTCTCCAGCTTCTCGAGGAGCACGTCGAGCATCGGACGCGGGGCCAGCGTGATCCTTACGTGACCCTCTAGCAAGGGGAACATGTTGCAGTCTCTTATTGCAACACCCTCCGTCTTCAGGGCGCCCACGAGAGCCGGGCCAGGGACCGGGGACTTGCACAGGAGGAAATTACAGCTGGTCGGATAGACCTTGAAGCCGAGCCTTTCCAGCCTTGGTTTCAGATAGGCGGCCTCCGATTTCACCTTCGCCAGCACTTCATTGACCCAGGCCTTGTCTTCGATGGCCCTCATAGCCACCGCTTCGCTGAACGAATTCACGCCGAACGGGGTGCGTACCCGCCTGAGCTCGTCGATCACTTCCTTTCTTGAGATGGCGAAGCCCATCCTGAGTCCGGCCATCCCATAAGCTTTCGAGAATGTCCTGATATCGATCGTGCGCTCGGAGTTCATCGCGTCAGAGAGCATGTTCGACCCGCAGAAGTCGCCATAGGCTTCGTCGAGGATGGTAACTCCGTCCGCTTCAGTTAGTATTCTTTTCACGACCGATCTGTCGAACAAATTGGCCGTCGGGTTGTTCGGCTGGCAAATTGCATTCAACTTTGCTTTCTCCTGCAGAATAGGGTCTGGATCCAGAGAGAAGTCTTTGGATAGGATCTTCTCGCACACTCTGCCGAGGTTGAGCCTCGCATAGAACTTGTACATCCCGAACGTGGGGCTCGGCGAGCACATCGTGTCGCCTGGATTGAGGAAGCACCTTGAGGTTAGGTCCAGTATGTCATCGGAACCGTTGCCGATGATGACCTCCTCTGGCGAGATGCTGAACTCAGACGCGATCCGAGCCCGAAGACCGTCGGAGTCCTCGTTAGGATATGCCCACAGCCTTGAGAAATCGAATTCCTTCGCCACCTCATCGACGACCGGGTTCACCCCGAACAGGTTCGCATTATCGTTCAGCAGGATCATGTCTTTGCTGTGGATCGAGTACGATGGCCTCGTAAGTTCCCCGATGGTCCTTCTGCGGAGCTCACCCAGAGATGTCAAACCTTCAGCCTCCTCTTGCGGGCCATCGCCGCCTCCGCGTGCGCTGGTAGTCCTTCCGAGCGGGCGAGGATATCGACTATTCCGGCCAGCTTCTTCACGCCGTTCGAGCTTATGCTCTGATAGGGAATCGTCTTCAGAAAGTCGTAGACGCAGAGAGTGGACCTCATTCTCGCGACCCCTTTGGTCGGCAGTATGTGATTGGTCCCGGAGCAGTAATCCCCAAACGGGACTGACGAATTGCTCCCGAGGAACACTGAGCCTGCGCTCTCGATCTTGTCGAGCCACTTCATCGGTCCTGCAACATCCATCAGTAGGTGCTCCGGCGCGTACGCGTTGGAGAATCGCATGGCCGCGTCCATGTCTTCAGTGACGATGAATATCGCTCCTTTCGCCGCAGCCTTGGACGCGATCTCCGTCCTCTCGGCCATCTGGAGCTTGCGCTCGAGCTCCTTCTTGGTCTCGTCCGCAACCCTCTTCGACGATGTCACCAGCACGGCCCTTGCCTGGGGATCGTGCTCGAGCTGGGCCAACATGTCCGCTGCAATCAGCTCCGGGTCACCCTTGGCATCTGCCAGCACCAGGACCTCTGATGGCCCCGCGAGGAAGTCTATGTCACAGTCGTTCCTGACAAGGAGCTTCGCTGCCGTCACGACCGCGCCTCCGGGGCCCACGATCTTCTGGACCTTCTCGATCGTCGCGGTGCCGTAGGCCATCGCTGCTATCGCGTGGGCTCCGCCGATGGCATATACCTCTGACATGCCGCAGAGGTAAGCGGCGGCAAGGATGACATCTGGAACCTTCCCGCCACGGCCCGGGGTGCAGAGCGCGATCTCCTTCACTCCCGCAATCTTCGCAGGCACTGATGCCATCAGGACCGTCGATGCGTAGTCGGCAGACCCGCCAGGCACGTAAACTCCGACCCTTCTCAAAGGCACCATCCTCTGTCCGAAGGTGCCGCATTCGTCCTGATACTGGAACTGCATCGACTCCTGTCGCTTGTGAAAGGATTCGATGCGCAGTTTGCTGACGCGTAACGCGTCGAGGAGCACGCGCGGGACCCGGTTCCTGGCTGAGCGCAACTCCATCTCACTTACCCGCATCTGCTCCCCTTTCAGACCGTCGAGCCTCTTGGCGTATCGTCTCACCGCGACATCGCCCCGGGACCGCACATCCTCAATTATGGGACGAGCCTTCTCCGCGGCGGCAACGAGGTCGACGCCTTCCCTCTCGAGGACTGATCTTGTCTCTTCGGCGGTCATCTCGCTCAGCTCGAAAGTCAACATCTCACATCACCATCCTCTCGATCGGTATCACAAGGATGCCCGTCGCTCCGATGCTCTTCAACATCGTGATAACGCCGTTGACCTCGTCCTCATTGGTGACGGCGTGGATTGCAACCACGTCATCGCGGCCGATGATGTTCATGACTGTGGGACCAGCAACTCCGGGCAACAGTGTTTTCAGATTCGGGAGGCTGGCCTTCGGCACGTTAGCCATCAGGTACCGTTTATTGGAGGCGTTCATCACGCTCTCGACCGCACCGGTGACCTCCTCGATCCGCTCCTTCTTCTCAAGCATCGATTTCCCGTTCACGATCAGGACGGCTCTTGACTCGAGCACGACCCCGATCTCCTTGAGATGGTTGAGCTTGAGGGTCGAGCCCGTCTCCGTGAGATCGGTGATGATGTCCGCCAGGCCCACCTGTGGGGCAACCTCGGTCGCGCCCGAGACCTCCGCGATCTGCACGTTCTTCCCCATCTTCGAGAAATACGCCTTTGTCAGGTTGGGGAAGCAGGTCGCGACCGTGCATCCGTCCTTCACGCCTTGGAGGTCTTTGATGTCCGAATCATCCGGCACCGCGACAACCAGCCTGCACCTGCCGAAGTCGAGGTCCATGACCATCTCGACCTTCCGGCCCGTCTCCATGACGATGTCGAGGCCAGTGATGCCCAGGTCCGCGGCGCCCATCTCCACGAACTCCGGAATGTCCTGAGCTCTTGCGAGAAGGACCTGGTATCTGCCCTTCCCAAACTCCGCCAGGAGAGTCCTGTTGCTTGAGTCCGGGACCGGGAATCCGATCTTGTTCATCAATCTGATCGCACTCTGATTCAACCTGCCCTTGTTGGGAAGGGCTATCCTGACCATCGTCAACTGGACACCTCCTCGCGACCCGCGGTCCCCGGAAGATATGGCCGGAGCTGCCAGCGGGACATCAAAAACTGCTCTTCAGCGCCTTGACTAGAACGGGTGGAATTACCCGTGAAGACTATCAAACACGACTTCAGCTTGTGCCATGTCCGAGCGCCCCGAGCAAATTACCGACGACCCCGACGATATATATCATTTCCGGCATGCCTTGTACAGTCAGTGCACACACTTGTCCAATAGCTGCGCTCGCGGAACCACTCCGCAACCACATAATACCAGTTGAGCCATTTACCAAAAGGGGACGCCCCGGTGGGATATCTGGTGGAATAGCCCCAGCACGTGGACGGACAATGGAACCGAATTCTTCGACTTCACACGGCATAACAGCGAGGACCGTCGCGCTCGAGAGCATCCTTGAGGTCACGACGCATTTCCTCTACGTAGAGAACCTTGATCAGTTACTGGAGAAGATCGTCAAGACGGTCTCCGAGACCTTTGGCGTCGCGCGCTGCCACATAGGCATACGGGAGGAGGACACCGGCTTGTTCGCCGTCCGCGCTGCCCACGGTTACGAGCCGGCCCGCGAAGCGGCGATCAGGAAGGTCAAATACACGATGGCCCGGATGATGCATGATCTAAGACCCGAGCTCAAGGTGGGCAAGAACGTCTATTATGTCCCGTTCGAGATGTCCGAGTTCCCGGATGAGGAAGGCATGCTCTGGGTCGACCACCCAGAGAGGCTCGACCGCGCGAGAAGCTTCCCCGATGAATGGCATGAGCTCGACTTCATCGACTTCCTCATGTACAAGAAGGACGGATCGCTTCTGGGGTATCTGGAGATTGACGAGCCGGACAACCACAAGGTCCCCGGGAACGAGACCTTGCGCGCGATCGAGATCTTCTCTGACCTCGCCGCGATTGCCATACAGAACGCCGAGCTGTACAGCAACTCGGAGAAGGATCGGAAGGAGATCGGCCTCTTGGTCGACCTGATCGGCCACGATGTCAACAACTACGTGCAGGCGGTGAGCGGATTCGTCGAGCTGGCAATGTCGCGCCCGAAGGTGCCGGAGCCGTCGAGGAAGAGCCTCGCGAAGGCACTCGACCAGATCTGGAACCTCAACCGGTTGGTGACCGACGTCAAGCTCTACGCGAAGGTGGAATCGAGCGGCAGCAAGGACTTCAGGCCAATGGACCTGGTGCCCGTGATCCAAGAAGCGTTCAAGACGGTCGCATCGAGTACTCCCAACCGCGAAGTGAAGCTGACGATGAGCGACGACAAGACTCCCAGATTTTGCGACATCAACGACCTGGCCAAGGAGGCATTCATCAACCTGTTCTCGAACGCGGTCAAGTTCGACGAGCATGACCATGTCGAGATAGAGGTCACTATCGATCATGACTCCAAGGATGGAAGAGACATGTGGTGCGTATCCGTGGCCGATCACGGACCAGGCATAGACGATGGGGTCAAGGAGAGCATATTCAACAGGTTCACGGAATCGGCCTTGTCGACCAAGGGCGGGAGCGGGCTTGGATTGTACATCACCAGAACCCTTGTCGAATCGTACAAGGGAAAGGTTTGGGTGGAAGACAGGGTCAAGGGCGACCGCTCAAAGGGTAGCATTTTCAAGATGCGGCTGCCAAAAGCGACCTAGGCTCACGTCGGGTACAGTGCGGTCAATGCGATGACTATGACGGATATCGATATGCAGAGCGCTACCACGATCCACGGGTTGACCTTGAGCGCCTTGTCGTCCTCAGAGTCGAAATACCTGATGAGACCCGCAGCGGAGTGGAACCCCTCTCCTTTCTTGTCCTTCGCCATGTCTGTCGACCGGTCCTATTGAGAGATTCAATATTTAAACGTTTAGAGGTCGGCGAACGGCTTCCAGTGCGGTTTCTTTCGACCTGCGACATCAGGAAAACCATTATATAATGTCCAAGATAATAGAGATATCCCAGTCTGGCTCCCGCGGAACATCGCGGGAAAGAGGTTTCTGGGGCAGGTTGGAATCCCATATAGCCGGCACAAAGGAGGTTATCGTATAGCTACGGTCTTCCTCGTTGACGACGAGAAATTCATCGTCGATCTATACAGGGATATTCTGGAGGCGAACGGCCACACGGTGGTGGGCGTCGCATCCGACGGCGAAGAGGCGGTCCAGAAGTATAAGGGCATGAAGGAGAAGCCCGTAATCATCATAATGGACCAGAGGATGCCGGTCCGAGATGGCGTCAGTGCCACGCAGGAAATCCTGAAGATGGACCCCCAAGCCACCATATTCTTCGGAAGCGCAGACCTCCACATAGAGAAGGAGGCTATCGCAGCGGGGGCAAAGGGATTTCTCCTGAAACCGTTCAGGATCGAGGAGCTCCTAGTAGCGATCCGAGAAGCGGTGACAACCAAGAAGAAGTGTTAGCGAAGCCAGCGCTTTTGCTGGCTTCGACCGAGCGTTGTTGGTGAACATTGTGATTGAGAGGGAGCGAGAGTCCGGTGACCGCCGTGCGAGCGGCCTACTTTTAAGTAGGCCCGCCGATTATCACGCAACGGCATCCGAGAAGAGGGATGAATGATGGCAGAAGACGATGGCGACATGAGGGTCCTGAGGAGAAAGAAGCTCCAGGAGCTGAAGGCGAAGGGCCTGAACCCATATGAGAAGTACAAGTTCGTCAGGACTCACAACACCACCCAGATCAAGAAGGATTTCGCGTCCGCCACCTCCGAGCGGAGCAAGGAGGAGGTGGCCGTAGCCGGTAGGATAATGGGATTGAGGATCCACGGCAAGGCGGGCTTCGCCGATGTCCAGGACCGGGAGGGCAGGGTGCAGGTCTACTTCAAGCTCGACGAGGTCGGCCAAGAAAGGTTCGACCTGTTCAAGTCGCTCGACAAGGGAGACCACGTCGGCATCAGAGGGCAAGTGTTCAGAACCAAGATGGGCGAGGTCACCGTCGCGATCAACGATTTCGAGATACTCTCGAAAGCGCTCGAGCCGTTCCCTGACCAGTTCCACGGATTACAGGATGTCGAGACCAGGTATCGGAAGAGGTACCTGGACATGATCATGAACCAGGACATCCGGGAGAAGTTCATCAAGCGGAGCAAGATGGTCGCTTTCATGCGCGACTGGCTCAACGAGAGGGGGTTCCTCGAGATCGAGACCCCCATCCTCCAGCCGCTCTACGGGGGAGCACTGGCTAGACCCTTCAAGACGCACCACAACGCTCTCGACATGGACCTCTACCTGAGGATCGCCCCCGAGCTCTACCACAAGAGATGCATAGTGGGAGATCTGGAGAAAGTGTACGAGATCGGCCACAACTTCAGGAACGAGGACATCGACGCTCAACACTATCCAGAGTACACCTCGCTGGAGCTGTACGAGGCCTATGCCGATTACAACGACATCATGGACCTTACCGAGCACGTCATCTGCGACGCAGCGATGCACATCGTCGGGACCGACAAGATACCGTACGGCCAAAAGGTCTTGGATTTCTCGAGACCGTGGCCCAGGATCACAATGCACGACGCGATTCAGAAGTACACGGGCCTCGACATAGCGGCCCTGAGGACGGTCGAGGAGGCGCGGTCGGCTGCGACCAAGCTAGGCGTCAGGGAAGCGGACAGCTGCCCGACCATGGGCGAGTTGATGGCTGAGGTTTTCGACCAGAAGACCCAGCCACACCTTATCAACCCCACCTTCGTGATAGACCATCCGATCGAGGTCTCGCCATTGTCGAAGAAGAAGAGAGGAAACCCGTGCCTCGTCGAGCGGTTCGAACTGTTCATCAACGGCTGGGAGTTCGCCAATGCGTTCTCAGAGCTGAATGACCCTGAAGAGCAGGAGCAGCGGTTCAGGGAGCAGGAAAGGCACAAGGAGGAGGGCGACGAGGAGGCTCACCCGATAGACATGGACTATGTCCATGCGCTGGAGTACGGCCTGCCGCCAACGGGAGGGCTGGGCATCGGCATCGACAGGCTCGCGATGATCTTTACCAACTCGCAATCGATCAAAGAGGTCTTACTGTTTCCGCACATGAAGCCCGAAGCGGTCTAGAGGTTCCTTAGGATGGGGCAGGAAAGAGAGGACATCAGGATCGAGAAACTCACTCCGGAACGACTTGATCACTTGGTGAAGGTCCAGGAGGAGGCTTTCTCCGATTATATCATCCCGATCAAGTCCTCAAAGGAGTTCTTCCTGGACTTCCAGAGGTCTGTCGGGGGAGACCTTTCAACTGTGCTCTTGGCGTCGGACGCCGGCAAGAGCGTCGGCTACATCAACCCCGTGATTGACGGGAAGGAGGCGTGGATCGGCGGTATCGGCGTGATACCGCAGTACAGGTCCTCTGGCGTAGGAACGAAGTTGATGAGATCCGCTGAGGAGCTATGCCGGAACAGGGGCGTGCAGTCGATCACCCTCGAGGTCATCGATGGAAACGACAGGGCACAACGCATGTACGAGCGGCTGGGATTCTCCGCCTCGAGGAAGTTCCTGAGCGCGGAGGGCAAGCCGACCAGGTTCGAGGGGTTCGGACCGCAGCCCAAGGTCGCCAGCTTCTCGGAGGTCCTCTACCTGCACGAGAAGTCCTACATGAATACCTGCTGGCAGAGGAGAAAACGCGCGGCTGTGATCCAGTCAGCCAAGGGTGCCGAGTCTTACAAGGTCGATGGCGGTTTCGTGATGATAAGGGCGGTGCAGACGAGCGGGTTCATCCCGTTCCTCGGAGTCCTCCCGGAGGCCAGGTCGAGGGGCATCGGGACTGCGCTTGCGAAGTACGCGCTGACGAAGCTGTGGGACGCGGGCGTGTTCAAGGTCGCACTCTACAACGTCAACGAGGACCTGCAGACACAGCGCATGCTGGATGAATTCGATTTCAAGGTCACCATGAAGCAGATCGAGATGAAAAAGGAGCTTTGAGCGCGAGTTAGGGGAATAAGACTAAACCATCCCTTGCGCAACACATCAGCAGCACAGGTGTAAGAGATGTTCTCCCATTGCCCGGGCGCAAGGATGTTCATGGAGCCGATACCGGAGCCCATCATATGTCCCCACTGCGGCAAAGAGGTCGAGATCTTCACCACAGAACAGAGCATGACGTGCTACTACTGCGGTGGATTGGTCACGAGAGAGAAGCTTCCGAGCTGCTTCGATTGGTGCAAGTTCGCCGACATCTGCAAAGCCGAGATAGAAGCGTCGCGAAGGAAGAAGAGATGATCAGGTCTTGATCTGAGCCAGCTTCTCGTCCTTCTCCCACTTCTTCAGGACCCAATCCTGCAGCGTCTTGATGTCCGCCTCAGTCATGTGCTTGAACCTGCCCTGCGGTTTCAGGTACTCGGCCACCGGCGTCATCTTCGGCTTCCTATTGATCGTCACCTTGCCGTTCTCGCACTCGTAGAGCGTCCACATGCCGCTGTCGACCGCGAGCTTGCAGATCTCGATTGTCTTCGACGTGTCGTGCCTCCATCCGGTCGGGCACGGCGTGTAGACCTGGATGTATCTGAAGCCTTTGATCTTCTTGGCCTTCTCGAACTTGTTGATGAAGTCCTGGATGTGGCCCACCGAGGCCGTCGCGACGTAAGGCACATTGTGCGCCATCATGATCTGCGGCATGTCCTTCTTGAAGGTCGTCTTCCCGGACTTGACCTTGCCTACCGGCGTCGTAGTGGTCCATGCCCCGAAGGGAGTGGAGCCGGACCTCTGGATGCCGGTGTTCATGTACGCCTCGTTGTCGTACATCACGTACAGGATGTCCTCGTTCCTCTCGGCAGCTCCGGAGAGCGCCTGGAAGCCGATGTCCGCGGTTCCACCGTCCCCGGCGATGCCCATGACGGTCGTCGCATCCTTCCCTCTGACCTTGAGGGCCCTCTTCATCCCCGTGGCACACGCCGCGGTGTTCTCGAACGCAACATGGTGATATGGCACCTTCCATGCGATGAGCGGGTAGGTCGCACTGAATATCAACAGGCAACAGGCCGGGCTTACCACAACGGTATCTTTGCCGAGCACCTTGATCAGGTTCCTCGCGGCGATGGCCGCTCCGCACCCTGCACACGCGGTGTGCCCTCTCGTGAACAGCTCCTCATCGGGCATCTCCTTCAGCTTCATTGCTCGACCCCCCTGGTACCCATCCACGTGATATCGCGCTTGACCTTACCAGTCTTCCCGGCCTCGAGCAGCCGCTCGTACATGAACCGGATGTCCGCTAGCGAGACATCCCTTCCGCCCAAGCCTCCGATGAAGTTCATCGCGGGGACATTCAGACCATAGGCAGCGCTCTTGAACTCGATGAACGAGGGGCCAGAAACGCCGTATGATACGGCCCTGTCGAACACGCCGACCGCCTTGGTCTTCTCGGCGATCTTCCTAAGCTGTGCGGACGGATAGGGCCTCCAGAATCTCAGCTTGACCAGTCCGACCTTCTTGCCCTCGGCGCGCATGTCATCGACGACCTCGTGAGCCGTCGAGCTGGCAGTGCCCATCGTGATGAGCACAGCGTCGGCATCGTCCACCATATAAGGGTCTATCATGCCGCCGTGGTTCCTTCCGAACTGCTTCGCGAAGGCCGCATTGACCTCCTCGATGACATTGGGGGCCACCCTCATCGCCTTGTCCATGTTGAACCTGGCTTCCATCATGTACTCGGGAGGTGTGAACACGCCGACATCCGTGACGTCGTCCGGGTCGATGATCGGCCCCGGCGGGACGTACTTCGGGAGGAACTTGTCCGCGAGCTCCTGCTCCATGAGATCGACAGGCTCGACCGTGTGAGAGAGTATGAACGCATCAAGCCCAATGCTCATCGGCATTGCGACGCGCTTGTCCTCCGCAATCTTGAACGCCTGGAGGACCATGTCCTGGACCTCCTGGTTGTTATCGCAGAAGACCTGTATCCAGCCCGAATCCCGCTCAGGCATGATGTCGTTGTGCTCGACCCAGATGTTGATTGGAGCGGCGATAGCCCGGTTGACGACCGCCATCACCACGGGGAGTCTCATGCCCGAAGCGATCGGCAGTATCTCGTGCATCAGCGCGAGGCCCTGTGACGATGTTGCCGTGAACGTCCGCACGCCCGTCGCGCTTGCTGACACGCACGTGCTCATCGCCGTGTGCTCGCTCTCCACCTCGACATATTCGCAATCGAGCTCGCCGTTGTTGACGAACTCTGAGAGGTGCTCGACGATGAAGGTCTGTGGTGTGATCGGATATGCCGCTACCACCTTTACCCTGCTCCTCATCGCACCATATGCCGCTGCATAGTTGCCGGTGACCATCTTCTTGACCATCTTATCACCTCACCATCTTGATGGCCTCGGAAGGGCACTCGTTGGCGCATATTCCGCAGCCTTTGCAGTAGTCCATATCGAACTCCATTTCGTCGCCCTTCCGGTAGATACAACCTTCTGGGCAGTAGAACCAGCAGAAGTTGCACATCGTGCATTTGTCCTTGCTGTACTCCGGCCTGAAGACACGCCAGCTTCCGGTCTTGTTCTCCAAGAAGGAACCAGGGCCGACCATCCCGGCTTCGGTCTTCATCGGGACCGCGGCTACTCCCAGCGGCAGTTCGTTGACATCTGGAAGCCACTTCTTGGCGGTCTTCAGTTGTCTGTGGCCGTGGGATGTGCCTACGATCGTGCGATCAAAGGCGACCCTTGCGGCCTTGCCATTCAATTCGCCGACCTTCGGGCCCAACCGGTCCCCGAAGATCTGCATGATGCCCTTCTCGATCGATTCGATCTTGACCAATCCAGTAGCCTTCGCGAACGCGCCTAGTATCGCGGAGTTCGTCGCTGGCTGCTTCAGGACCTCGAGGGCAACGGTGGTCGCATCCACCGTGGCGAGCTTGATGTCGATCCCGACGTCGATCTCCTCGGGCTTCTTGGCGGAGTTGACGATGACGATCCCACCCTTCTTCAGCCCTTCGACGACATTGACGGTCTCGACGAGCCCTTCGTCTAGAATCACGACGATGTCGGGTTCGTAGACCTGCGTCTTTCGATAAATCTTCTTCGTGTCGATCCTGGTAAATGCAAGCACAGGCGCGCCCCGTCTTTCGGCCCCGAAAAATGGGAAAGCAGTTGCGTAACCACCTTCTTGGAAGGCCGCGCTAGCGAGTGCTTGCGCCGCCATGACCGCGCCTTGACCGCCGCGGCCATGGAATCGTACCTCGAACATGCTACAATCCTCGCTGGTTCTTGTTATGGCAGGACGAGTTTTAAGGCTTTCTGAGCCAACGCATTAGCGGTCGAGTTGATAGCCAGCAGCCAAAGGATTCGAGCTCCAATTGCGCAGTTTGGGGCAATTCTTCGAGCATCGGATATTGACAGCACGATATCGACGTTAAACGACATATGCGGGAGGCAATTCGCCAGGTCTCGGAGGGTCATTACAAACCTTTTTGGAGCAAGTAGGGGATTTGGCCTCGGGATGACTAAGAAGCAGTCGGAAGGGGTGACCCTAAGGGTCGCGCGCGCGCACCACCAATCAGAGGTCGGTCTCGGGAGGGCGCGGATAGACTCGAACACCAGGAAGCTCCTAAGCGTGGATGTCGGGGAGATCATCGAGATCGCCGGCAAGAAGAAGACCGCAGCGAAGGTGTTCAGAGCCGCCCACGAGGACGAAGGTCAGGGCATCATCCGGATAGATGGGATGATCCGTGGTAACGCGGGCGTATCCATCGGTGAGAAGGTCGTTGTCTGCAAAGCGGAGGCCCAGAACGCGCAGAAGGTGATCGTTGCCCCGAAGATACCCCAAGGCAAGAGGGTCCGGTTCGGTCAAGGGGTCGAAGGGCTGTTCAAGAAAGGCCTGCTCAATAGGGCGATCGTGAAAGGCGATGAGATAATCATCCCAAACATAGCGCTCATGGGGGGCTTCCTGCCATTCGTAGTGGTCTCGACGACTCCCAGCGGCATCGTCCAGGTCACCGATTTCACGGAGCTCTCGGTCAAGACCGAACCTGTCGAGGTCACCACCCTCGTCAGGCCATCCACCACCTACGAAGACATCGGTGGGCTCGAGGAGGAGCTCCAGAGGATCAGGGAGATGATCGAGCTCCCCCTGAAACATCCAGAGGTGTTCTCGCGTCTCGGAATCGACCCACCTAAAGGGGTTCTGCTCTATGGTCCGCCTGGGACCGGCAAGACGCTGATCGCGAGAGCCGTGGCGAACGAGGCCGGGGCGAACTTCTACTCGATCCAGGGGCCTGAGATAATGTCCAAGTTCTACGGACAGAGCGAGGAGCGCCTGAGGGAGATCTTCACCGAGGCTGAGAAGAACGCTCCGTCCGTCATATTCATCGACGAGCTCGACTCGATAGCGCCGAAGAGGGACGAGGTCCAAGGAGAGGTCGAGAGGAGAGTCGTCGCCCAGCTGCTCACGCTGATGGACGGCCTCACCGCCAGGGGCTATGTGGTCGTCATCGCCGCGACCAATCGAGAGGAGGCGATCGATCCCGCGCTTAGACGGCCAGGAAGGTTCGACAGGGAGATAGAGATCGGGGTCCCGACGGTCGAGGGCAGACAGGAGATCATGCAGATCCATACGAGGGGAATGCCGCTCGAGGATAACGTACAGCTTGAACATATCGGCAAGATCACGCACGGGTTCGTGGGAGCAGACCTTGCAGCACTCGCGAGAGAAGCTGCGATGAAATGTCTGAGGAGGTACCTGCCCGAGATAGACCTGGGCAAGCCGATCCCTGCGGAGATCCTCGAGAAGATGAAGGTCACAGCGCAGGACTTCACCGACGCGCTGAAGGAGATCGAGCCGAGCGCGATGAGAGAGGTCCTCGTCGAGATACCGAAGGTCACATGGGCCGACGTGGGCGGTCTGGAGGATGTCAAGAAGGCGCTCCACGAGTCGATCGAGCTGCCTCTTGAGGACCCGGAGTCTTTCGTCCGCATGGGTATCCGACCTCCGAAGGGGATCCTGCTCTTCGGCGCGCCAGGGACTGGCAAGACGCTGATCGCCCGGGCGGTGGCCACCGAATCCAAGGCCAACTTCATCTCGATCAAAGGGCCGGAGATCATGTCGAAGTGGGTCGGGGAGAGCGAGAAAGCGATCCGTATGATATTCAAGAAGGCGAAGCAGGTCTCGCCCTCGATCGTGTTCCTGGACGAGATCGACTCCATCGCGCCCAAGAGAGGCGCCAACTTCGATTCCGGGGCCACTGAGCGCGTGGTGAACCAATTGCTCACCTCCATGGACGGGCTCGAGGACCTGGAAGGCGTGTTCGTCATAGCAGCGACGAACCGACCGGACATCATCGATCCGGCTCTGCTCAGGCCCGGACGGTTCGACAAGCTGATGCTCATACCCGTCCCCGACGAGGAGACGAGGCTGAAGATCCTGCAGATCCACACGAAGAGCATGCCCTTGGACAAGGTGGACATCAAGGACCTGGCGAAGAGACTGGACGGTTTCGTCGGCGCTGACATAGAGAACCTCTGCAGGGAAGCGGCCCTGTGCGCCCTCAGGCAGAACAAGACCGCGAGCAAGGTAACCGCTCAGCACTTCGAAGAGGCCCTGGCTCAGGTGGGCCCGTCGACGGACAAGGACACCACGAAATACTTCGGGTCGCTCCTCAAGCACCTGAAGACCGCAAGCTCTAAGAAGAGCAAGGATGATTCGACCTTAGGCTATTACAGATAGCTGGAGATGGGATGTACATGCGGAAATTCATCACAGAGCTCAAAGGCAAGACCGTGATGACGAACGACGGCCAGATCCTTGGAATGATAGAGAACTTCGTATTGGACACTAAGACGGGAGCGCTTCAGAACGTCCTCGTGATTCCTGCGGAAGAGGTCGAACCGAGGCTTTTCAAGACGGATGCCCAGGGTCGGCTCGTGCTGCCGTTCAGCGAGATGAAGGCGGTCCGAGACGTCGTGGTCATGAACATCGGGTGAGATGCTCGACATCAAGAGAAAGGTCCTCTAGCGGTAGCCCTGTCATTTCTTCGGTTTCACGCTCTTCGCATTGAGGAGCCGCCGGATCAGCTCCGACCTTGTGCCGTTGGGGTCGATGGAGAGGGATTCGCAGAGTGCTTCCAGCTCGGCCTTGCGCATGCCCTTCAGGGTCTGTGCGTCCGCCTTCGCCAGTTCCGCCTGGGCGGCCTCCTTGTCGCCGACTATCGCTTCGCTCGGAGCGGCCGATTGCAAAGGCTGTTCCTTCACAGGTTCCTTGACCGGTTCGACAATGAGGCCCGATCTCTTCCCGTTCTCGATGGCATCCTTGAACTGGGGCGCTAGTCTCAGCGCCTCCTTGAATGCCACCTGAGCTTCGTCCCTCTTCCCCATGCGCTCGAGCACTATCCCCTTGTTGTTGTATCCTTCTGGGGTCTCGGCTACGCTCAGAGATTGCTCGAACGTCTTCAATGCGTCTAGAAGCAGGTCGATGGTAAGCTGGCTGAAACCCTTGTTGGACAGCGCCACGCTCGTCGGAGCCATCACGGTGGACTCCTCGAAGCACGCTATCGCCTCCCTGACCCTCTCGACCTTGTACAGGACGCAACCCCGGTTGTTCCATGCTGCTGGATTGTTGCGCTGAAGCTTTATGGTCCGATCGAACTCTGAACTCGCCTTCTCCGGCTCGCCGCCCTTCAACAAGGTTGCGCCACTGTTGTTGAATCCCTCCGCCGGGTCCAATGGCATTGCCTTCGTCTTCTCGAAGGTCTCGGCGGCCGCCTTCGGGTCGCCGTCGATCAATCTGAGCAGGCCCTTGAGGTTCTGCAGTTCGGACACGTCCTCCAGCGCGAGCGCGAGATCTATGTCTTCGAGGGCCAGCTTGAAATCCTTCCTGGCAGACGCCTCGAGCGCGGCGGTACCTAGCGCTTGCCAACCGAACGCGGACTTCCGCAAGGACTCACTTATCTTAGCCGCCTTCTCCAGCTCGCCCTGATCCGTGAGCAGGGCGTGCAGGTTCATCAGCGCTGGGGTGTACTTGGGATCGGCCAGAAGCGCGTGTTCGTACGACTTCACCGCCTTCCTGATTTCTGGAGAGATACTCAGCATCCAATTTATCTTTTTCGCGGCCGGTTGAACGTTTGTTTTTTATCAGATTATTTCTGGAGCCGAGTAAGAATTGTAACATTTCTCGGTAATCTTCG
>CALMQK010000249.1 GCA_937872085.1 uncultured euryarchaeote | reverse complement strand
CTTTGGAGATAGATACCCCCGCCTGGTGAAAAAGTTCCTGATTTCATCGTAAAATTATGGATGTTAAATGTTACACTGGTTAAGAGCGTCCCTGCATATCCAGTATCCATGAGAATGTTCCCAAATGTGCCAGGTAGATTCCAAACACAAGAGATCGCGCTGACACTGGAAAGGGTCGCGTCATCGCCCGCACCGGGCGGACCAGTTGCAGGTGCCCAGTTTGATGCCACACTTGCAGATGTACTCGTGTTGCCGTACCAGATGTAGGTCGAGAGTGTGCTTGCCTTGAGAGGCGTCGTGGCCTTCTCTCCAGTGATCAGCCTGAAAAGCGATCCTATGCTATCAGAGATCTTGTGCATAACTGCATTCATCCCTGCTGTGTAGACATCAAAAAGAATGTCCAGCGACAAGGGGCGCTTCTCGAGGACGACGCCGCGCATGGAGTCCCTATCAGGAACGTGACCATACGGGTTCGGGTGATGTCTGCCCCCCATCGTGGCGCCAACGTATGTGGCGTTGACCAGATCAGATGCCGAAGGCGTGGCCGGTTCAGCATCCGCGTTCAGGGACGGGGCGACGAACTCAGCCAACGGCGAAAACACTCCTGCCACGAACAAGAAGGCCAAAAACAAAGCGGTTAGCTGGTATGATCTCTTGGACGACGCGTAATGCTCTCTCATCCCGAATCCCTCTAGTGAAGATAATGGCTTTGGATGCGTGTGATCGCTGGATGCACTCTATGGTGCTCTGAATGGGCAACTGCTCCCGACGGGATCTTGCCCCTGCATTGTTAGTTGTTCATTCTCGAACGACGCACATGGGGATGATCATGACCGTGGCTGGCATCCCAACGTCGCTTACGTTCGCGCTCATGCCACCAACCGTTATCGTTATGCCAGCGGTGGTGTCGATCACTGAGGCATGAAGCACGAGCTCACCCGATACGGTGCCCGTTACATTCGCGCCCGTCTGACCGATCCCATGAACGCTGATCTTGACATGGAATACCCACATATCGAGGTTCGAGCCGAGCAACAGCGTTGGCGCCAACACCCCGCTGAATGTGGGCGTGCCGAAGCAATAGAACGGATCCATCGGGTCCATTCCCGTCGAATCGGTCCCCGGCGTGGGTGCGATGCTGTTCGTTCCGTTGAAGAAGAACGCGGCGTTCGATACCCCTGATCCACCGCTAATGGGGCTGCCAGCGGCCTTGACGTTGCTGATGATCGCATTAGTGTACAGGACGTACATCTGCCCGTTGATCGATTTCTGCCCTGACACGATGAAGTTGGCATCCTGGTAGGTTTTGATGTACTTCCCCGAGTAGCTGAAGATCGCCTTGAGCGCCAGCGAGTAGTGGTGCGTAGACTCTACCTCGACGGTCTGATTGTAAGTCGTAAGCGGCCTCATCTGAACCGTGGGCGTGATCACGGAAAGCGTGTTCGACGGATCGCCCAGATTCGTGTCTGCCGTGAGAACGTTTCCATTGGTATCGTCCTTCAGATCAATGGTGACCACGGCCATGGGCCTGCTCTTGTCAACGCCTGGCGGGACCAGCACGGCGAAGGCTACAACCGCTACCAGAGCCGCTACGATCAACGCAGCGATGATCTTGCCCTTCATAGCACGAATACCCCCACGTAGATGATCA
>CALMQK010000248.1 GCA_937872085.1 uncultured euryarchaeote | reverse complement strand
GAGGCCGGGGTGTACGCTGTTCTTGTGATTCTCCAGCTCCCCCTCTGTGGCACATGATACATCGCACGCGAATACGGGGCACTTGAACCGTCCTTCTTCGGTGAAGTCGATCTTCTCAGGAATGGACAGCGCCTTCTGATCAGCTGGTTCTACGGGCTTGACCTCTGCTTTCCAGTGCCCCCTAGCCGTCTTGTGGTGCGATAGCCCAGACTGACTCGTAAAGGCGCACGGACACTCATGAAAGTCACACTTGAACGGGCGTTCTGGTGGGTTCAAGGGCGATTGTATCTTGTGAACTGGCGCGGCCGGTGGGACAACGGGACCGATCTTATCAAGAACGGCCATTGCTCCTGGAAACCCGTTCGTGATCAAGCCCTTAGCCACCTCTCTCATGATTTCTGGATTGTCCGTAGTGGGAGGTATGTTATTGCCCGACGCCACCTTGCCACCCATGACCGTCTGCCCCTTCATGGTGATCAGGTACACACGTTCCCCGCCGTGGTCGGGAGAATGCGATGCTTGAACGATGTCCTGCGAAACGAGATACTGGAGTGACCTGGTTACATTGGTGAGATCAAGCGACGATAGGATGCTGATTTCTCTCAGCGTTGGGTAGACGGCCCCCTGTTTCTTGATCGTCTCGAGGATCGCCCATTCCTTGTCCCTCAACGCTAGTTCTGATGAATCCTTTACCATGTTGACCGCCTTATCCGCCTTCTTCACGACCTGCTTCAGCTGCCCCCGGTCGCATGATCGCGTGATCCATTCGGAATCGCTGTATCGTTCATGTGTCTCCTCGTGCTTGCGCGTTGTGAGCCTGCCACCGCACTTCGGACATTCGTAGTCCTGCAGGCGCGTACCCCGTACAGAGGAATCCCAATATAGAATGGCACTGCAGTCGAAGCACATCACGATGGTCACGGAAAGAGCGCCCCCGATGCCTTAGCCATGCGATCATGGGTGTCGATCAGCCCGTTCCTGCGGAGAACCGATAAGTAGGCGCTGAACCCACCGCCAGTATGAACGGTCCCCGTTTGATCCGCTAGCTCTTCGTAGCTAATCTCGTTCGGGTAGGCCACGACTAGCACTTCCAGCATACGATAGCAACCCGATTTCAGGTTTCGCCGCCACATAGCCATAATATCCTCGTGTGTGGCTGGTTCCATGGGCGTTTCCCCCATGTAGGCCAACCCCGCCTCCGACGCCCGGAGGTTGTGGTTC
>CALMQK010000247.1 GCA_937872085.1 uncultured euryarchaeote | reverse complement strand
TATCTGGAAAGCGGGGTACGCGGCCACGAGTCCGCCGATGAGCATCACAAGCCAGTAATGCTGGAGGAATGTCTCGGGCCTTTCCCTAGCGACCAAGAGACTGATGTCCCAGCTGGTGTGATTGTTGCTGTCGAGGATCGTCAGATTGGCCACGTACAGCCCCGCCTTGCGGGCGACGAAAGTAACATGCTCTCCATACAGCGTAGCACCCGGTGAGCCCGTCTGGGACAGTTTCCAGGTGTAGTTCACTATCGTCGCTCCCTGGGACGGAACTGAGGCTGACCCGTTCAGGGTTGCTTGCGATCCTACCGTGATGTTCTGATCGGGCCCAGCGTTTGCGACCGACTCGTTGGTTTGCGATACCGCGAACGCGACCGCGAGCCTGGACTGTGAGGCCGATGGCACGCCGATTCCAGAGGACGAATCTGAGACCAGGCTTGCTAGGGCGAGCGCCCCTGAACTGACGATGACTATTGCGACCAAGACCGAAAGCGCTCTCATCTCGAGATCGCACCTGGTTCGAACCAGCCTCTTGGTTGCTGCGCGCCCTGAGGGCCTTTCACGGCAAGACGCCGGTCGGGATAGTGATTCCATCGCATGACCTCCTATGCCTTGATTCTCGGATCGACATAGAGCAGTAGCATGTCACCCAAGAAATTGGCTATGACCACTGCGACGCCCCCGATCACAACGATGAATTGAAGAATCGGGAAGTCCAAATTCCATATGGCGTTCATTGTCTCATAGCCTATCCCAGGATAGGTGAAGACGACTTCCACCTGGTATGCTCCGCCTATCACGAAGGCGATATCCATCGCAATGAGGGCGATCATCGGTGGCATGCCGTTCGGCAGCGCATGGCGCCGAAGGACCTGATAGTCGGTCAGGCCCTTAGCGCGGGCAGTCACGATGTAGTCCTCCGTCATGGCATCGATCAGCGACCCGCGCATGATAAGCGAGATGCCTGCAACCGAGCCGATAGCGAGCGTGAGCGTTGGCAGAATCAGGTACTTCCCGATGCTCAGGATTATGGGCACCGTGAGCCGCAGCTGGCTGCCGTACCTTTCTGTGTCGTAATACATGCCCGAAGGCAACTGAGGCCACCAATGCATGGCCAAAGGATGCGTAGTAAAGAGCAGTTGCAACACGATCGCGAGCCAGAATATAGGCATGCCATAGAAGAACAGTGTGATGGAGGTCGCCCCGGCGTCGAACGGCCCGCCCCTCCTGTACGCTGAGTATGCGCCGATCCCCATTCCAAGAATTATGGTGAGCACCGTGGATACCCCCACCAGAAGCATCGTCCACCTCAGATCATTCATAATGATGTCAAACACGGGCCGGCGCGTCGTGTAAGATGTGCCCCAGTCACCAGTAAACGTGTTGTATATGTACGTGCCAAGCTGCGTGGGGAGAGAGTCGTTCAGACGGAACTTCTCTACCAGCTGCCATTTCAGGCTCTGGTCGAACTTAGGATCCCTCGGGAAGAGCTGGTTCGAGGGATCCCCTGGCATCAGGTGAATCAGCAGGAAATTGAGGATCATGATCCCGATGATCGTGAGCGCCACATTTACGAGTCGTTTTCCCACGTAGCGTCTGAATGACCTGCTTGCCATCTAACCGCCCTCCTCATGTCTCTTCTTGGCAGGTTCTTCCAGACCTCCCTCAATGGACGAGCTTGGCTCCGTTTCCGCAGGCGACGGACTCGTCTCCATCTTTCTACGATAGCGCATGCCGATGTAGCCCCACAGCATGAGGAGGGCGGGGATAGCAGCGAAAATAGACAGACTGATGTAGTCCCACAAAGTCCACTTCTCGATCACTACTAGGGGTCTGATCGAAACCTGAATCTGCAGCGAATAGTTCAGAGTGTGGTTGAACCCTCCGACCTTGTTGTCCGTGAGGACGATTGTCACTTCGTAGATCCCTAGCCTCGCATACGAATGGTTCACGGAGACGGTGATATTCCCTTTCGAATCATAGTTTGTCAGGTTCATATGCAACCGGGGGCTGCCGTCACCGAAGTTCCAGGTCAGCTCGATGGCATCGTGCTCTTGATCGGTCAAGATGAGTGTGAAGTTCACTGACTGGTTCGCAAGTGCGAAATCGCCCTTG
>CALMQK010000246.1 GCA_937872085.1 uncultured euryarchaeote | reverse complement strand
GATCGCATGTGGGGTGAGCGTGAGGATGCCTGCCGTCGAAGCGGCGAACACCGGTATGCCAGGGGCGCTCAGGGACACCGGGATGAATATCGATGATGGCGCCACGAGGCTGTTGGCGTAGTTGGAGATCGAGATGTCGATAGTCGATTTCAGGTTGGCGAACTGCCCGATGGCCTCTGACATGTGCGTGGCCTCGTTGTCGGTCATCCAAACGGGGAGGAATTGGTTGGTGAACATCCCCAGGAAAGTCAAGAACACGAGCAGGGTCATTATCGTCCCGATGGTGGCCGCGACGCCCTCATCGTCCCAACGCTGCTTCTTCTTGATCGTCGTTCCGGTCGATTGAGCAGAATAGTTCGCGTGCTGGGGGGACAAGTTCATCCTACCACCAAAGAGGGGGATTTGAAGCAAACTAATCAGCGATTGGATGATATTTAATACTGTCGTTTTTGCTATCGAGTGGTAGACGATTGTGGATTGATGATAAACCGCTGAAGATCCTGAAGGTTTGAAGACACATTTCCGCGCCTGCCAATAGGCCTTCATCCTGTTCCCTAGATCGGAGGATCTCGCTGTCATGCGAGGTCGCGGTCCGCGGCCCCGCTTCGCCAAGGTTTAATATAAGCCTGCGCGTAACTGCCCATCGGCCCCATCTGCCGTGGTAACTCAGCTGGGAGAGTGCAAGACTGAAGATCTTGAAGTCGCCGGTTCAACTCCGGCCCGCGGCACCATCACCTTCTACCATATCGATCCGTTCTGTGGCCAAGACGCCCGAAATCACAGTCAGGGCATACTTTATATCGCATAGATGCCGTTGAAGCGCACACGTGCGCGCGCGGGGTTGAACGAGATGCCGATAAAGTCGTTTGAGCTCATATCGATGGAAGCAAAGCGCTACTCCAAGCTCGGGGAGAGGATCCCGCACCTTCGGGTGGATCACAACACGACGGTCACGAACATATCAGCAACCACCGAGAAGGAGGCGCAGATGGACTTCAGGTTCACCGTGAACTATGTCGGCGTCGGCATGATCAAGATCGAGGGCAGGGTGGTCTGGGACGGGGAGGCCAAGACCTTGGCAACTCAGTGGTCACAGACGAACGCCCTTCCGAACGACGTGTTCAACCCGGTGCTCGCAGCGATCTGGGCCAATTGCATGCCCTCCGCAGTGGTCACCGCGAGGGACCTCGGACTTCCTCCACCGCTTCCGCCACCTCAAATCCAGACAGCGCCGCAGCAGAAGGCCCCCAGTGGCAAGGACAAGAATCGCTCGATGGAAGTCGCGTGAATACCTTCTAGGCGCTTCGAACCATCGGTCTATCTGATATGGTCAAGCGAGAACGACCCGATGGTCACGCCGATCTTCGTCGCGGAGTACCTGATGTAGGCCCTCGATTGGACGTCTCCGATGCCCCTCACCGAAAGGAACGTGTTCAGGTTCTCGATCTTGAACTCGATCATCCCGTCCATGAGCGAGCCGATCATCTGGATCTCCTGCTCGCCGTGGACGCCTTTCTCGATCGTGTACATCCCGACCGCTCCGTCCCTCTTCCTGCGGCCGACCACCGGGCTCAAGAACCTGAAGGCGGTCGCGGGATCGAGGTATGCTATCATCGTGGAGATCGACCTGAATCCAACCCTGTAGTACTTGTGCTTCTTCTTGAACTGCGTCGTCGCCGTCTCCACTGCTTTCTGGATGGACTCGTAGTCCGTCGGCGACTCGATGTAGTCCGTGTAGGGGTCTTGGCTATCGTCCCCCATGCTCCTTGAGTAGGCATCCACGTAGCGGACGAGCCCCAGTTTCTCATATTCCTCGTAGCCGCTTACGACAAAGGTCATCTCCTCGCGGATCTCCCTCGGGCTCTTCTCCGTCAGGATCCACAGGGCTGGTATTCCCTTCTTGAGCCCCTCTGCCATGAAGACGCTGATAAGCACTTCCTTGCCGGCGAACGGCGGGCCGTAGATCAGGACATTGGTGCCGAACGGTATCCCGCCCAGGAGAAGGTCGTCCAGTCTGACCGTTCCGGTCTTGACCTTTTCCTGCTTGATCTCGAGCATGCGGTCCTGCTCGCGCTTCTCTATCTCGTCCGTGATGACGCCCTGCTCCCGGAGCCTCAGCTCCTCCTCCTTCGAGCCGAGGTACTTCTCCTTCCGCCGGACCTCCTCTTCCTTGTCGTTGACCTCGGCCTTTAGCTCCTCGAGGCGCTTCTTGAGGGTCAGCTCGTCCTGGCTCCCCAGCTCCGCCTTCGTCAGGGTGACCTTCTTCAATTCTTCCTGGAGCAGCCGCTCCCGGTACATCAGGTCCTCTTCGCGCCTGAGCACCTCGTCCTCCTTGTACTTCATCGGCTCCTTGAGCCTCTGCATCTCCTCGTCGCGTATCCTCAGCTCCTCCCTGAGCCTCTGGACCTCCTGCTCCCTGACCACGAGCGTTCGCTCAGACACCTGAGCCTGTTCCAGCTTCCTCATGACTTCCTTGTCGACGGCCTTGGGTGAGCCTTCAGAGATCGTCCTCATCTCGCTCTTCTGCTTGATCGTCAGCGCTGCCTCTGCAAGCTTTGATTCGAGCTCCTGGATCTTGTTCGAGTATTCCAGGTCCCTCTGGGCGTTGTCCGAGACCTGCGAATAGGTGGGGCCGCTCTGAACTGGGGCCTGGACGGCGCCCTGCAGAAGCCCTTGGCCAAGGGCTTCCTCCTTCGCGAGCA
>CALMQK010000245.1 GCA_937872085.1 uncultured euryarchaeote | reverse complement strand
GACATGCCGATCATGAACGTGAGCATGACCGCGATGAAGAACAGGCCGATGCTGACCAACGAGAAACCCATGAAGGGTGCAGCTGCGACCAGTCCGAGTGTGGCAGGTGCTAGCAAGAGCAGTATGTAGAAAACAGCATCTCTGAGGTATATCCCCAGGAAGGTCGTCCTGAAGGAGATTGGCAGAAGGTATGGCATAGCGACCAAGTAGTTGCTCGTCCCGTACCTTCTTTCGAGATACTCCCTCCCCATGATCCCGAACGCGCCCACACTCAGGCCATAGACGAACGCGGACATGTGGGCGAACATCGCGAACTGACCCAACGAGACGGTCTCCAGCATCTTGTCTATTGTCAGTCCGCTGCCGAACGCCAGAATGAACACGAAGAGAGGAAATGTCAAGAAGCGCTGCTTGCCGGAATAGCTGGCGTGAGACCGGAACTCCTCCTTGAGCATGAGCTTGAGGAGGTCCTTCACCTCTACTCGCCTCCGGCTCCCTTTATCCCGACCGAACGCATGAAGAGCTTCTCGAGGGTGTCGCCTCCCTTGACCAGTTCGTCGAGGCGGCCCTGAGCCACCACTTTCCCGAGATTGACGATGGCCATCCTGTGACAGAGCCGCTGGGCGATCTCGAGGATGTGGGACGCCATGAACACCGTGCCCCCGCCCTCGATGTACTTCTCAAGATACTCTCTCAGAGTGCGCTGGTAGATCGGATCGAGGTTGATGAACGGCTCGTCGAGGAACAGGAGCTTGGGTTCGTGTATGAAAGCCGATGCGAGCATCAGTTTCTGCCTCATCCCCTTCGACATGTCCTTGCAGATTGTGCCCTTCTTCGCTTCGAGGTCGAAGAATGAAAGCCACTTCTCGATCTTGTCTTCCAGCCCGTCAAGCTTCCGGACCTTGCCGACGAAGTAGAGGTACTCGTATGCCGTCAGGTATGTCGGCGGGCTCTCCACCTCGGGCACTATACCGATGAGCTCCTTGACCCGCAGGGGTTCCTTTACCACGTTCACACCAAGGACATCCGCAGAGCCTGACGTGGGCGAGAGCTGACCTGTGAGGATCCTGATGAGCGTGGTCTTGCCGGCGCCATTGGGTCCGAAGAATCCGAAGAAGTCGCCTTTGTCGACCGTCATCGACACGTTGTCGAGCGCCTTGCACCCGTCATAATCCTTCGATATCCTGCGGGCCTCGATGACTGCCATCTGAGTGACGCTATTCGTACCACGTTATATCAAAGTTGGTTGATTGGTAACTACCACAGACCTAGTTTCCTCTCCCAGCTTAAAATAAGCCCATTGTTATCATGTAGCATGATAGCAGGGCGCTGACCCATTCTCACGCGAGGTATTCACTATGACAGCAAAGGCACCCAGGTCCGCACTTACGAGCAAGATCGAGACCGAGATCGACCTCCTCCAGAGGCACGTAGCCATGCTGAAGGCGATCATGGACAGCGAGCCCATCGGGATAATCCGCCTCTCAGAGATGCTGAAGTACCCGCAGCACAAGGTAAGGTACTCACTTAGGATCCTCGAGCAGGAAGGGCTCATAGAGCCTTCCCCGGACGGGGCCGTCACCACCGAGAAGATCCAGGAATTTCTGGACCACCTGAAGGATATCCTGGAGACGATGAGCGGAACTGTCAATGAGCTGCGGGACTCGATCGAGTAGACACTCGAGCTCCCGACCCATTGTCCTGATTCTGAGAGCACCAGCCGGCGTGACAAAAGACTTATCTAACTGGTCATTCTAACTGCGCCCACCCAAGCCGTCGTAGCTCAGCCTGGTAGAGCATCCGCCTGTTAAGCGGAGGGTCAACGGTTCAAACCCGTTCGACGGCGCCTTCATTTTGCTGCAATTGCCCATCAGGCACCAAGCCAATATATGGACCCGTTCAATGCAACAGCGAGAAGGACGGAGGGACGCGAGATGCCAAGTATAGAAGTTGGAGACATTGCGCCGGATTTCGAGTTGGAGGACCAGAACGGCAAGAAAGTGAAACTGAGTCAGTACAGAGGCAAGAAGAACGTCCTGCTGGCGTTCTTCCCGTTCGCATTCAGCCCGGTTTGCACGAACGAGTTGGGTGACCTAAAGGAGAAGGAGGAGGCGATACTCAAGCTCGACACGCAGATCCTGGCATCTAGCGTGGACAGCACATGGTCCGAGAAGGCCTTTGCCAAAGAGCTTGGTGTCAAGTTCCCAATACTCGGCGACTTCAAGAAACAGGTCGCCACGCTCTACGGGGCGCTGTACGAGGACAAGGGGTTTGCGAAAAGGACGATATTCGTCATAGACAAGCAGGGAAGGGTTGCCTACAAGAGAGAATACGAGCCTGGAACACAACCCAACATCGATGAAGTGCTGGCCTTGCTCAAGAAGCTCAAGTGACACCTAGGGAACAAGATTTATTAGACACCCTGGACTAGTATCCAGCTGAAGGACAGCACGTGCTGTGCTCAAACAAGGTGACCAGAGATGGGTTGGATCAGGACGATGAGCCACGAAAGCGCGACGGGCAAGACGAAGAAGGTCTATGACAGGATTCTGAAGGAGAGAGGGCACCTAGCGAACATTTTCATCGCCCAAGGTCTCGAACCCGAAGTGCTGGAGGACCATCTGGACCTATACGTTCACCTGATGATCAGCCCAGGCCCGCTCTCGAGAGAGGAACGGGAGATGATCGCGGTCGTTGTATCCGCTGCGAACCGTTCCGCGTATGGCGCGATCCACCACTCGGAAGCATTGGAGACGGTCGAGAAGGACCAGGATGCACTGTACAAGCTCCTGAAGGAATACACGACGAAGCATGAGAGTCCACGGAACAAGGCCTTGCTCGCATACGCTGCGAAGCTCACACTAGACCCGAAAGCGATCACGAAGGAGGACATCAAGGACCTCAAGGAAGTCGGGCTCAAGGACGAGGAGATCCTCCGAGCGAACCTCATCGCGAGCTACTTCAACTTCTCGAACAGGATCGCGCTCGGATTGGGCGTGGAGCTCGAAGTGGGCAAGGCCAGGACTTACAACTACTGAAGCTCTTGGCTCGGACAGAACACAGAAATGCTAATATCGTGATGGACGTCTATCCGCCATCGCAGGGGCCCGTAGCTTAGTCCGGCGGAGCCATTGGCTCATAACCAGTTGGTCATCGGTTCAAATCCGATCGGGCCCACTCCGCACTCATTTCTGACCTGAAGAGCAGCGTAGCTCGTCGCATAGAAAGTGATTAAAATTAAGAGATTTATCCGAAGAATCGATAGCCAGTCAGTCTGGCGAAAGCACTTAGAACCGGCGTGGCGGCCTGTGCTTCTGATAACAATCCTTGCAGTACACGGGCCTGCCGTCAGTTGGCTTGAACGGGACCTGTGCGTCAGCTCCGCAGTCGGAACACTTCACGGTGTGCATCTCCCGTGGTCGGGAGCTACCAAAGCCGCGATCGTCTCTGCGTGGTCGGTCGTTAATGAGGATTACCTCCTTTCTAATCTCTCTGGACCTCTTGCGAAGCCCAAGGTAAAACAGCTATTACGCTCCCCAGTATATTAATTCGATGGCCTCGACCATCGGTCCGGTGCAGGTTTCCGGTGCAACTGGTTCGTCAATGTGCTTAAGAAAGACTGCCGATTGACGACAATCGCCGCCCTCGGACGATTAGGGCATCCTCAGGGAAGCCTGCTATAGTAGGGACTCATGAGATCCTCGAAGCAGGCGAGGGCGGCCGCAGCGCCCCCATGGACCGCGGCGACAATCTGCCGGATGCCTCCCGAGACATCGCCCGCAGCGTAGACCAGTGGTACGTTCGTCCTGAAGTTCTTGTCGACCATCACGAAACCCCCTTGGTCCATCTCCAGTCCGAGCTCGGACGCGAGTTGGGAGCTTGGTATCTCACCCACAGCGATGAACACCCCCTGGATCGGTCGTTTCTCGGTCTTCTCCGTCTTGAGTTCCCTCAGCTTGACGGCCGTGACCTCCTCGTTCCCGATCACCTCGTCCACGACAGTGCTCCACATGACCGGTATCTTGTGGCTCCTGACAGCATCCTGCAGATGCTTGTCCGCCCGGAACGAGTCCCTTCGATGGACGATCGAGACTTTGGCCCCGATCGAATGAAGATACAAAGCATCCGTGAGTGCCGTATTCCCACCGCCGACGACGATCACGTCCCGCCCTTTGAAGAAGAACCCGTCACAGGTCGCACAATAGCTCACGCCTCTGCCGACGAATCGCTCCTCCCCTGGCACCTCCAACTTCCTGTGTGAAGAGCCTGTCGCGAGTATCAGCGCCTTGGAGGTGTACCTCCCTCCGCTCGCAGTCCACAGCTCGAACTTCTCTGCCGAGCGAACTCGCACGACCTCCTCCCCTTCCTTGATCTCAACGTACCTCTTCGCGTGCTCGGCCATCAGGTCCATCAGCTTCATTCCTGGAATTTCAGGGAAACCCGGATAGTTCTCTATGTTCGGGCTGGTGAGGACCTGTCCTCCAGGGACGCCCCTTTCCAAGATCATGGCCTCGAGTCCTGCGCGTCTCGCGTAGATACCGGAGGCCAGCCCCGCAGGGCCAGCTCCAAGTATGATCACATCGTAGTCCCCCAGCACGGCCTCCGCAGGCTCCGATGCGATGCCCTCTATGGTCATATGATTGATGAATCCGCAAACATCGTTTAATACCTTGGTCCAGCAGGCGAGGTGCCTCCTGGCCTGCCTACCCAGGACAGAGATAGCCAGCCCAATACCATAAAATACCGAGGTCCGCGCTTATCAATCGATAAGCCACACTCCCTTCAACGAATCCCTCGGGTGGCGATCAGGCGAAGGAGACTGATGGACCCTCAGACGATCAAGGCTATCCTCGCAATCGGCTCCATAGTCTTCATTGGATTCTTCGGCAACCTCATCTTCGTTAGGTTCAGGGTCCCGGACGTGCTGATACTCGTCGCACTGGGTATGATGATCGGTCCGGACATACTCGGGAAGACCATCGGGCTCGTCACAAACGATACGCTGAGCGGGATCAACAAGTACCAGGACTTCCTGCTTTCCGCCGCGCTCATACTCATCCTTTTCGACGGGGGCTTGTCGCTCGACGTGCGCACGGTCATCCAATCCATGAAGATCTCGACATTCATCATCGTCTTGACCCTTCTCTCGGAAATCACGATCGTAGCCCTGGCACTCCATTTCTTCATGCACATGGACCTCCTGCTCGCGTTCGTTGTCGGGGCGATCGTCGGAGGGACGGGCGAGGCCGTGGTCATCCCGATCGCGAATCGGTTGCGGGTGAAGCCCCAGACGAAGTCGATGCTCGTCATGGAGAGCGTCATCACCGACGTCTGCGTGATAGTCATCGCGTTGACGCTGATGCAGGTCATAGTTCTCGGCGATTTCAGCCTGGTATCCCTGGCACGGGAGCTGGCGATGAAGTTCCTGTTCGGAGCCGCGTTCGGGTTCGCGGCAGGGATCGCTTGGCTCTTCGTATTGCAGAGGCTGCAGAACCAGCCCCTATCCTACATGATAACGATGGGTGCCCTGCTCCTGGTCGCGGGGTTCGTCGAGCTGTCCCCAATGAAGAGCTCTGCGGCAGTTGCAGCACTTGCATTCGGGTTGGCCGTAGGCAACAGGAAGTTCATCAAGAGGTGGCTGACCTCAGTGTCATTGAAGTTATCATCGGACGAACACATCCACCAGTTCCACTCCGAGATATCGTTCTTCGTCAGGACTTTCTTCTATGTTTACTTGGGCCTCATGTTCAGGTTCTCGACCTTCACCGCACTGCACCTGATCGTCGGGGTCTCGATAATAGGGATAATCGTGGTCGTGAGGAGGGCCACTTCAATGATCGCATGGAAAGTGGGTGACATGGACAGGAGCGATGCAAATGCGCTCTTCAGCCTCATGCCCCGGGGCCTGGCCGCAGCTGTCCTCGCGACCCTGCCAGCGGCCCTCTTGACCACTACTTCGGTTTGGAAATCGGAGTACAATCCGCTCATCCTGAATGTGGCATTGATCGTCATTCTGGGCACGACGATCTTGACGACGGTGCTCAGCTACCTGGTCGAGCGGGATATCGACCAGCAGAACAGGAAGCAGCTGAGAAGGACGTTGACGGAATCGGAATCAGCCTAGTCTAGCGATCACTTCTCTGCCGAACTCCGTCGTCCCGATGCTCCTGCTCCCGACGAGCCTTGCGAGGTCATATGTGAGCAGCCCTTCCCCGAGCGTCCTCTCGATCCCCTTGATGATCAACCGGTTCGCAGAGTCGAATCCGAGGTGTTCAAGCATCATCGATCCCGAAAGGATCAGCGAGCAGGGGTTGGCCAGGTCCTTCCCGGCGTACTTCGGTGCGGTCCCGTGGACCGCCTCGAAGGTCGCGATGCTGTCCCCGATGTTCGCGCCGGGAGCGAGCCCGAGTCCGCCCACCTGAGCAGCACAGGCATCAGCGAGGTAGTCACCGTTGAGGTTCGGCGTTGCGAGAACGGAGTACTCGTCTGGGCGCGTCAAGATCTGCTGAAACATGTTGTCTGCGATGCGATCGTTGATCACGATCCTGGCACCTGGACCCTGTCCGTTGAGATCCGTTTCCCTGGCGACCGCATCAGGGAACTCGCGCTCCGCTAGCTCATAGCCCCAATCCCTGAAGGCGCCCTCGGTGAACTTCATGATGTTGCCCTTGTGAACCATCGTCACGGTCTTGAGGCCTTTCTTGATCGCGTGCTTGATCGCTGCCCGCACGAGGCGCTTGGACGCGTACTCCGACATGGGCTTCAATCCGATCCCACTATCCTCGGGAAGCTCCACACCCATGCTCGACCTGAGGAAATCGATCACATCCTTCGCCTCCTTGGAACCGCGCCTCCACTCGATGCCTTTGTAGACGTCCTCGGTGTTCTCTCTGAATATCACGACATTCAACTTCCCAGGCTCCTTGACCGGGCTGGGGACACCTTCGAAGTACCTCACTGGACGGACCGAAGAATAGAGATCGAGGGCTTGTCGGATGGCGACGTTGAGACTCCTTATTCCTCCGCCGATGGGAGTCGTGAGCGGTCCTTTGAGAGCCACGCCTCGGAGCTTGATGGCCTCGAGCGTCCCCGCGGGCAGGTACTCGCCCGTGGCCTTGAACGCCGTTTCGCCTGCGAGAAGCTCCTCCCACTTGATCGTGACCGCCCCCTTCGTCGATCTATCCAGAGCAGCGTCGACGACCCTCCTGGCAACCGCCATCAGCTCCGGGCCGATGCCGTCGCCAGGGATGAAAGGCACTCTGATCTCTCGGTGATCTACCATCGTTTCTGCCTCCTCCTCATTCGAGAGCGAATCCGCCGTGCTTCTTGAGGTGTGGGATGAGCCCTCCGTCCGCGAGAAGCGTCTGCATGGTCTTCGGGATGGGGGCGGACTTGACCGTCTTGCCTGTCCTCTGGTCTACAATTTCACCCTTGTCGAGGTCCAATGTCAGCTCGTCCCCGGCCTTCATCCAGTCGGTATCACATTCGAGCAGCGGCAGACCGATATTGAAGGAACTCCGATAGAAGATGCGGGCGTATGATTTCGCGATCACGGCTGAAACGCCTGCGGCCTTCAATGCCCTCGGTGCCTGTTCTCGGCTGGAGCCGCATCCAAAGTTGCGCCCGGCCACGATGATGTCACCCTTCTTGACGTTCCTCGAGAAGTCGGGTGCGATGTCCTCCATCACATGCTTCGCCAGCTCGTTCATGTCGTCTATCTTGAACTTGTACCTCCCCGAGATGATGTAATCCGTGTTGATGTCGTCATTTGGATTGAACCTGTGGACCTTTCCAGTGAGCTTCAGATCATCATACCTCCCGCGGGTCGGTGATGTTACCAGTCAGAGCGGATGCCGCGACCGTCTCAGGCGATGCGAGGTAGATCCCGACGTCCTTGTTGTTGCCCATCCTACCTTTGAAGTTCCTGTTCGCTGTTGAGATCACGTTGTCCCCGTCCGATGGGATGCCTGCATGCGTACCGACACATGGCCCGCACCCTGGTGCGACGAAGCTTGCTCCCGCCTTGAGCAGTTCGGACACGATCCCCTTCTCCATCGCTTCGAGGTATATGGTCCTGGATGCCGGCGCGACGATGAACCTGACCCCTTTCTTGACGTGCTTCCCCTTCAGTATCTCGGCGGCCGCGTGAAGATCGCTCAGCCGTCCGTTCGTGCACGTCCCCAGGAATGCCTGCTGTATCGGCACATCGCGGAGATCTGTCGCATCGGTGATGTTATCCACTGCGTGTGGTTTCGAAACGATCGGAACGAGGTCGGACGCATCGAAGTCGAAATCCTTTTCGTACTTGCAGTCGAAATCGCTCGAGACCGAAATGCCCGTGCTGATACCTCGCGATGTAAGCCAGTCGGCGGTCGTCTTGTCGAAGGCGAACGGACAGAACTTCGCGCCCATCTCGACAGACATGTTCGCGACCGTGAATCTGCCATCCATCGTCATGGAATTGATCGCCTCGCCCGAGAATTCGATTGATTTGTAGGTGGCGCCGTCTGCGGTCAGGGAGCCGATAACCCTCAAAGCAAGATCCTTGGCCCCGACCCTCGGCACGAACCCGCCTTCGACATTGATCAGGAAAGTCTCCGGGACCTTGAACCAGAGCTTTCCGGTAAAGGCGGCGGCCGCGACATCGGCCGAGCCGAGTCCGGTCGAGCAGGCGTTCAGGGCTCCGTAAGTGCACGTGTGCGAATCCGCTCCGACGACAAGATCCCCTGGGAGGGCCTTGCCACTCTCGGGGACCACCTGATGACAGACGCCTTCGCCGACATCGTGTATCGGGAGCGACTTCGCCCTCGCGTAATCCCTGATCATCTTGTGAATCTTGGCGACCTCGACCGACGGGCAAGGAGAGTTGTGGTCTATGACGATGGCCATGCCCCGCTTCGTTTTCGGGCCCTCGGAACCGAGTTCCTGCAGCTCGCGGATCATCATGGTCGATGTCCCATCCTGGGACATCGCGAAGTCCACCGATGCTATCACTATGTCCCCCGCCGCGCAATCCGATCCCGAATGTGAGGAGAGGACCTTCTCTGCAATCGTCTTGCCCATCGTTCAACTCCGCGTTATCATCGGCGCCATCGCCACGTCTCCGGACGATATGACCGACTCGTATATCTCCATGAACTCGTCGTCAGTAATGTTTTTCTTCTTTATCTCACCGACCCTGTTCACTTCGAGCCTAATGGCCTCCATGTCCTTGGGCGACGCTATCAGTCCTAGCTGGTCCAGCTTGTGCTTTACGGAAGCCTTCCCGGTGTGTTTGCCCAGAGCGATCTTCCGCGTCATGCCGAGTTTGACAGGGTCGAAGGCCTCATAGAGACTCGGGTTCTTTAGCACGCCATCGACATGGATCCCAGACTTGTGGGTGAACATGTTCTCACCGACGATCGGATGGTTGAGCGGGATGCCCAGGCCTGAGGCTTTCTCCACATGCTTGCAGAGTGGAAAAAGGTGCTCCGTCTTGTACTTGTCAACGCCATAGTGGCTGTAGAGGTTCATCACGAGGACCTCGAGCGACACGTTCCCTGCCCTTTCGCCGAGTCCATTGACAGTCGTCGAGACCCACAGCTTCCGACCCTCGAACGGGGCGGCCGCCTCGCATGCCGCGAGCGCGTTCGCGATCGCGAGCCCGAAATCGTTGTGTGCGTGGAACTCGACGTCGATATCGACATTGGACATGACCGTCTCGATCAGCCTCTTCGTTTTCGCCGGAGTGAGCACGCCGATCGTATCGCATATCCTGAACCTGTCGCCGCCCGCGTCCTTGCCAGCCGCGGCGAATTCGACCAAGTAGTTGAGATCGGTCCTTGTGGCATCGCCAGCATTGAAGCAAGTGTATATACCGTGGGATTTCGCGAACTCGACGCAATCGATCAGCCTCTCGAGCTGCTGAGCCCGTGTCATCTTAAGCTTGTGCTCAAGAGCGATGGCCGATGTGTCTGTGGAGATCGAAACGGCATCTACCCCGTGAGCGATGGAGTCCTCGATTTCGGACTTGATCATCCTGTTCCAGCCCATGATGGATATCGAGCTGGTGACGGCCTTCAACATCCTCGCGCATTTCTTGTCGCTCTCGTTGTAGGTGGCGAAGGTCTCGAGCTGCTCCACGCCCATCAGCTCCAGTATCTTTGCGATCTCGAGCTTCTCCTCCATTGTGAAGGAAATGCCCGGCATCTGCTCCCCGTCCCTGCAGGTCGTGTCCACGATCCCTATCTCGCCAAGGGACGGATTCATAGCGCCCAGGTGCGTGGAATAGGCGTCCCTTCCATCAGCTGAGCATGCATCGACCTTCCTTCCGCCACTTTCCTTTGTATTCAATGTTGACACCACCAGAGACCCT
>CALMQK010000244.1 GCA_937872085.1 uncultured euryarchaeote | reverse complement strand
CCGTGATTCTGCTCCAAATACCATCAAATACTCGCACGTCAGTGCATCGCCTGGTCGGTTCGACAAGGCTTGATAGAAAGACGCTGTGGAGGGCGAGATCAAATGGAGAATAGAAGACATGGCATGGGCTGGCTGCCAGACTATCCAGATATTCGGGACTACACTTTCGCGAGCAAGGAGCTTCTGAGCAAGAAGGAGATCCACGAACTCGTCTCACCCACTGGCTTGGGGAAGGCCGGTTCGACGGCCCTGCCGAGTTTGGTCGACCTCAGGCGGTGGTGCCCGCCCGTCGAAGACCAAGGGGAGCTCGGATCCTGCACTGCGAACGCGGGTGTGGGCATGGTCGAATATTATGAGAAGAGGGCCTTCGGGAAGCACATCGACGCGTCGAGGCTCTTCCTCTACAAAGCCACGAGGAACCTCGCTGAGCTCCAGGGAGACAGCGGAGCGTTCATCCGCTCGACTATGGGCGCTCTCGTCCTCTTCGGCGTCCCTCCAGAGAAGTACTGGCCCTACACCGACAAAGCACCTGAGTTCGACAAGGAACCAAATGCCTTCTGCTATTCGTTCGCCGAGAACTACAAGGGCATCAAGTACTTCAGACATGACTCGCAAGGGCTCTCCGAGAAGGCGATTCTGGACAGCGTCAGGAACTCCTTGGCGGCGAGCGTCCCGGCCATGTTCGGCTTCACCGTCTACAGTTCGATAGACCAGGCGAGAAGGACGGGCAAGATCCCCTTCCCGTGCGGCAATGAGAGAGTGGTCGGAGGCCATGCCATCGTCGCGATAGGCTACGATGACAAGATGGAGATAAGGAACGCAGACTCCGACGTCTCCACCAAGGGAGCACTGCTGATCAGGAACTCATGGGGCGAGAGCTGGGGGGACGGAGGATATGGCTGGCTCCCATACGACTACCTGCTGAAGGAGGTCGCAGCCGATTTCTGGTCGATGCTGAAGCAGGAATGGGTCGATACGAGACAGTTCACGATCCAATGACGAGCTTCGCTCAGAGCGGCTTCATCACTATCGCGGGGTAGCAGGTGCTGTGGTACTGGGGACAGGCCTTGCAGTCTCCCACGGACTTCGGTCCGTGTGCGTCCCCCGAATGAACCCTGAATCCCAGCTTCTCATAGAATCCAGGCAGCCGGGCCTTCGCCCACAATTCCGTCAGCCCTCTGGCCCTAGCCTCTTCTTCGATCTTCGCGACCAGCGATGCACCGAGACCGCGGTTCCTCATGGCGCTGTCCACGGCGACGTATTCAAGGTAGTAGTGGCCGTCCAGAACCTGCAATGCGGCGCAGCCCACGAGTCTATCACCGACGAAGCACCCATATGCCAGGACGACGCCCTTGAGCGGCCCCGCTTCCGGTTCCCAGCCTGACCTTTCCCCCAATGTCTTCATGGCTTCGAGGTCTTCAGTCAGCCTGGGCTCGGGGTTGCTAGTGCTCGGACCCTTCATCGACCACGCACGAGCCAGAGCAAACATATACCTTTCGAGGAGTCGAGCGAGCTGGTAGCAATCCGGCTCTGTCCTATTGGCGATCAGAAGGAGACTAGCTTCATCCGCTCGAGGTCGCGCAGGTACATGAGCACATG
>CALMQK010000243.1 GCA_937872085.1 uncultured euryarchaeote | reverse complement strand
ATCGGCAGAGATGGATTCTTCGAGAGGTTTGAGATCACCTTCGACGAGAAGAGGGAGAGGATTTCACTCAAGAGGAATGCCCGCTGACGAGCAGCCTCCGATGTTCAACAAGTCGGCATGCATCAGGGTGCAAACTTGGTTTTATTTCTGGGCATTCTTCCATATCAGGTATGCTAGAGCAGCGGCCCCAAGGCCAAGAACGGCCCCCATTGTGAGGTCATCGGCAGAATTCTCCTCTTCGTCATCAGGTATTTCGACGATGTTCTGTCGCCGGAGTTCTTGCCAGTTCACAGCGTCTGTACCCTTTCTGCGGAGGTATCTCTGTATTTCCTTAATCCTCTGATATTCCTCGTCCTTGAGCCTGAGAGATCTGTACTTGGCAGTTGCCGTTCTTCTCACCCCGATTGCAAGTGTAGCAGATGTATGCAAATGTATGTAAGAATATGTATATGTATGTATTGAGCATACACCAAGGAATATGAATACTCGAATGAGATGACACCAATCCCAGCTGGAATCTTTAAATAGATTGAGTCATAATATCCCAATTAGTGGGATATTGTGACGCGAGATAGCTCCGTGCTCATTTGGAGAAAATTGCTGGTCGACGGCGAGAAGATTGTTACCTCAGAGAAGATTCGACAGGCTTCACGGGATCTTGGAAAGGACTACACTCGTAGCCTGAGGTACTTGCAGGAGCACAACTACTTGATGAGAATCTTTCGAGGGATATTCTACGTGAATTCATCAAAAGAGAGGGATGCCGGAGCGCCTGATCGACCAATCTTTAGGATTGTAGCCGAGGCTCTTGCTTTGAAATCGGTAAAGCATTGGTATATGGGCCTGGAAACGGCACTCAGGATCAATGGACTTACTCATGAATATTTCAGCGTCAACTACATCATAACCGATTCTTACAGAACCACGAAAGTAATCAGAATTGCCGATGCAAGGTTCCATTTTCTCAAATGGTCACGAAAACATTTTGAGTCCGGGATAAGAAGAGAGTTCGACCTGAAGTTCTCAGACCGAGAGAAGACGATACTAGATTTGGTCTACAAACGGTATCTTGACAATAGAGATGAGCGGTATGCGATCTCCCCGTTGACGGAGTACGGGAAGATGCTGGATAGGAACAAGGTCCGCCTCTACCTCGCGGAATATCCATTGAGGATCCAAGAGATCGTAGGGGCGGAACTGTGAAAGGATTCTTCAGTGGGTTGCGAAAGGTCGGCGGGTCAGTCAGTACAGAGATCATCGAGAAGGATTTTCACCTTCATAGACTGCTCTATGAGATATCTCACAACGATCATCTCAAAGAGGATCTTGTGTTCAAAGGAGGCACCTGCCTTGTCAAAGCTTACACGGGCTACTACAGATTTTCGGAGGACATTGATTTCACAAGACGGCAGGATGATATTTGGCAACCGAGAATGAAAAGGGCACCGAGCAAACAGTGCTCACTCGAGATCTCTAGCTATATCAGAGAGTTCAAGGAGATTTCGCAGAGACTTGGACTTAGTTTCTCGGGAGACAAATCAAAGGACTTGACCAGTGGGGGAGACGTCAACATACGCGGGGGAGGAAGAATGGTGGATTTCTGGTTGAAGTACAAGTCTGAGTTGTCGGAGATCCCCGCTAAGATCAAGGTTCAGATAAACCTCGTGGATTTGGTCGAGTATCCAGTATCAGGTATTCCGCTGAAGAGCTACGTCGATGGAATTAACTTGGAGGTACTGAGGCCAATCTATCGAGAGGCATGCGATGAGTACTGCAGGGAGATTATCCTCCCTTGCTACGATTCGAGAGAGATCTTCACAGAGAAGTGCAGGGCGGCAATGACAAGGATCGTGTACAAGCCTCGGGACATACTGGACATATACGTGATGGAGAGGGAGTTCAGTTACTCGATAGAGAAGTACCGTGCTTCAATCGTAAGGAAGACAAAATTCATGCTGGATATGTACAGCAAGTACCGCCAGAGCATCGCGAAGATGGAATTCCCTGACGAGCACGTACTGACCGACGTTGAAGAGAAACTGCTCCTGAACAGTGTCCCAGAGGATTTCAATGTTGAGGCGGTGCGGATACACAACGAGCTGAAGGCGCTCAGGCAAGAGATACTGTCCTGCTAGTCAAGGATCAGTGGAACTCGTATTCTGACTGAGTCTGTCGTCGCGATGTCGACCTTCTCCTCTTCCTCTTCCTTCTGCTGCTCCAGCTCCTCCTCTTCCTTCTCATTCTACAGCTTCTCCAACTTCTCCTCCTTCGTCACCTTCTCGTACTCCTCCATCCTCTTTCCGTATAGATGCCGTCATCCTTCTGCGATAAAAGCAGCGGTTTGTATGGCGCAGAATGTGAACCGGTCTTCAGAGCTTGGCGCGCCAGAGTTCCTCCAATTCTCCT
>CALMQK010000242.1 GCA_937872085.1 uncultured euryarchaeote | reverse complement strand
CGCCATCCCCGCGTCCGTCTCCGGGCTGGATCGGAAGACCATTCGGCCGCACACGGAGCATGATTGAGACTCTAGCATACGTTCTTTGCCAGTGCCTGTAGCCTACCTCGACTTGAGGAGTTCCACCATCCTCTTTCCGAGGTTCCTTGCGCTCTTGAGTCCTTCTAGATCGTTCCTCACATCGCCTCGGTCGTTTCCGACACCCATCGCTCCGTACAGGCCGCCGGAGCTGTTAGCCACGATCATGTCGTGCATCGTGAAGAACGTGACAATCTGCCAGATCGTCAGCTCCTGGCCGCCGTGAGCGCCCCCGCCACAACTCAACGCCCCCCCGACCTTGTCCTTGAGTTCCATCTCCTTGTAGGGCATGGCGGATCTGTCGAACAAGGCCTTCATCTGGGCGGTCACGCCTCCGAAGTACACGGGCGACCCCATCAGGATACCATCCGCGGCCACCATCTTCTTGAGGATCTTGGCCGCGTCATCCTCGATTGGGCACGCCCAGGGCTCTTTATTGCACCTTTCGCAGCCATCGCATGGTCTGATATCGTGCTCTGCTAGTGATATGTGCTCGACATCGATTCCGTCGGACTTCATCGTCTCCACGGCAGCGTCGAGCATCAGCTGGGTATTGCCGTTCTTCCTAGGGCTGCCATTGATTGCCACTACCCTGATCGTCATGGATGTTCTCCCGCGCGGCCAATGGACTCCGCCCTCTAAATGGTGCCGCTCTCCAGGGATGGAAACAGAAAACTCGTCTCGGTCCCGCATCCCCTGGACCGAGTGACCTCAATTCCCTTTTCTTGTCTTGGTCACCAGCACTTCGAGAAGCCGCACGTCCTGCAGACGACGCACCCCTCGACGTACTCGACCATGCTTCCGCACTCCGGACACTCGGGACAGACGTCTCCCTTGGCGACGTAGTTCTGCTTCGTCGCACCTCCCGATGCCTGCCCCGCGCCGACCGGGGTCCCCTGACCAGTCGAAGACGGCGTGTCCTTCACGAACCTCTCCAGCGCCTTGGCCACCGCATCGCTGCACGACAGCACCATCCCCCCTGGCTGCCAGAGCGGCGACGGGCACCTGATGCCCTTCAGCTGCTTCACGATCACCTCGGGCTCTATTCCCGACCGCAGTGCGAGCGATATCAGCCGGCCGACCGCTTCGGCCTGTGACGCGGTGCATCCACCTGATTTCCCCATCTGTGTGAAGACCTCGCATAACCCGTTTTGGTCTTCGTTGATTGTGACGTAGAGGTGCCCGCAACCGGTCTCCAGCCTCTGCGTCGAGCCCCTTGTGACATATGGCCTCGCCCTCGGCTGGAGGGCGAGGTCCTCGTCCGCCTTCTCGGCTATCCCTTCTTCCGCGGAGGAGGGCTCCCCCACGTTCAGCACCTGGTCCTCCCGGCTGCCGTACCTGTACACGGTCACCCCCTTGCAGCCCAGCTTGAATGCGGCGGTGTAGACGTCCTCGACGTCCTTCGGCGTCGCCTCCTTCGGGAAGTTCACCGTCTTGGATACGGCGTTGTCAGTGTGCTCCTGGAACGCCGCCTGCATCTGGATGTGCCACTTGGGCGAGATGTCCAGCGCGGTGACGAAGAGCCTCCTGATGTCCTCGGGGACCATCTTCAGCTCCTTCACCGAGCCCTTGGCGGCTATCTCCTTCATCAGGTCGTTGGTGTAGAATCCCCTGTCCTTCGCAACCTCCTCGAAGATCGGGTTGACCTCAGGAAGGATGTCCTTGTCCATCACGTTCCTCACGTAGGCCACGGCGAATATCGGCTCTATGCCGCTCGACACTCCAGATATGATGCTGATCGTGCCCGTGGGCGCGATGGTCGTGACCGTCGCGTTCCTGATGCTGCGGAAGCGATTCGTCAGGGTGCTGTCCGGGAAATTGGGGAAACTGCCCCGTTCCTCTGCGAGTGCGACGGAAGCCTTGTGTCCCTCGTCGTTGATGAACTTCATGATGTCTTTGCCGAGCTCGAGGGCGTCCTCCGTGTCGTACGGGGTGCCTAGCCTCAGCAGCATGTCCGCGAACCCCATTATCCCGAGGCCGATCTTCCTGTTGGCCCTGGTGATCTCCTCGATCTGCGGGAGCGGGTACTTGTTGACATCGATCACGTTGTCCAGGAATCGTACGGACCATCGGACGGTCTCGCCGAGCTTCTCGTAATCAAGGGTGAGCCTGCCGTCCCTCAGAGTCAACATCTTGGTGAGGTTGATCGAACCGAGGTTGCACGATTCATACGGCAGGAGCGGCTGTTCTCCGCAGGGGTTCGTGCTCTCGATGGCGCCCACCTTCGGCGTCGGATTGTCCCTGTTGATGCTGTCAATGAAGACGATGCCGGGCTCGCCGTTCCTCCAGGCCATGTTGACGATCATGTCAAAGACCTTTCTGGCCTTC
>CALMQK010000241.1 GCA_937872085.1 uncultured euryarchaeote | reverse complement strand
CTCTCGCTGATGATCATCGTCAGCACGGGCACGAAGGCGGCAGGCGTCCCGGGCACCTACACGTCCACCACACCTGACCAGGGCTACACGGACGACACTTACCCGGCGAAGTACATCTGCGACGCTAGGCTCACACTCGACGCGAGAGGCACCGGTTCGTTCTGGTTGAAGTACACGAACGTCATCGTCCACCAGTCAGGTTGGGTGAACCCCGCGGACCTGATCAACACGGAACATACTGCGAGCGTTAGATACACTGTCATCGGTCCGAGAGTGACACTCACGGTCACCGACTCCTACGGCAGCTTCGACCTCACAGTAACTTCTGATGGAACGAGGCTGTTAGGAAGCGGCTCGTACACGGACAACAACAATGTCATCAACAGCTGGACAATGGACGTAACCAAGAGCGGTGGGGGCGTGGCTGGAACGCCGAACGTCGGCGGATTGGCTGGCGTCACCGTGATAGGCGGATTCCTGGCGGGCTTCGGGGCCTCTATCCTTCCTCCGCCAAGATACATGGGCGGGTCGATCATGCGGCCGCCTGCGTCGCCTCTCGGGACGCCATACGCTCCATCTCAATCAGTCGTGATCAACCACCAATTGAGCTCGATGGCCAACCAGGGCAACGTGACAAGGCCTTTGCCTGATGTTCCCAGGATGCAATTCGGACCCGGTCCGATCCAGTTCCCGAACGTGCAGATGGGGCAGCCGACTGTCGTCCAGCCAACGGACATCCGTCCGACCGACGTGCAGGCGAAGCGCTTCTGCCCGAACTGCGGCTCGACGTTGTCATACACCGCGGCGGGATGGGGATGCCAGCGATGCCACAGAGCTCCTCCAGGAGGCGTGGACTAATGACATCGATGGGATATCCACAGCCGTACCCCATGGGCCAAGCGCCGGGGTACAATCAGATAACAAGGAGGATGTTGACCGATGCCGAGAGGGAGTTCCCGGTCGGAATCTACAGGGGCGCCCAGAGAGCAGCCAGGGGAGTGGGGATCGCGTGCCTCGTGCTCTTCATCTTGAACACATTCGTGTTGTCCGTGGTCATCACGGACCAGTTCACCCTCGATACGGTATCAATCATGACGACCGTGCTCATGGGCGTGTTCGGCCTTGTTGGGATCGGCATGGCAGTGAACACCATCGTCGTGCGGAAGAAGGTCTCCGACGCGATGATGGAAGGCACGGCGGTCGAGGTGGTCGGTCCTGCGTACAGGACCAGCACCGCGAAGAACATGCAGGCGTGGACCGTCGGGCCTGTATCGATGATGGCTACTAGGGAGGTCATGGGATTGCTCCAGGAAGGTGCGCCGACGAGCGTCTTGTGTGTCCCGAAGCTGAAGGCCGCGATAGCGATCAACAATGTCGGGCTGAAGATCGGGGCGAAGGCCATGCTCCCGCCAAACCTGGAGTCGATGGCCGTGCCGATGGGGATGCCAGCGATGCCCATGGGAGGGCAATTCCCCGGCATCGCATATCCTTCATACAACCCCGGTCCGGTTCAAGCACAGCCCCCGCAGACAGCGTCGGCTGAGGAGATCCCTCCTCCACCGCCACCCGACTGAGACACCGCATCGAAGCGGGGTCCGGATATTGCGTCACGTCTACGAGAGGGTTATTTATATCGTGACCATAATCCCCGCTTGCGAGATGCAGGGATAGCCAAGCCTGGTCAACGGCGCTAGATTCAGGGTCTAGTCGCGCAGGCGTCCGCCGGTTCAAATCCGGCTCCCTGCACACCGCGATGACTGGCTGTTTTCCATCAGAGTGGTTTTGGTACTGGCCTCTTCTTCCGGATGAGCGGAATCGTAGGCCTCGTCGAGGAGGCGGAATGCATGGTCGGGGCGAATCCTCGCGTAGTAGAGCTCGGTCGTCCGCGTGGTCTTGTGTCTGAGCGCTCTAGAGACCGCGTCGGGACGACCTCCCCAATCTATCAACATCTGCCCGAAGGTCGCTCGCAAGGTCTGTATCCGGAATCTAATCCCGGACCACCTCTCGGCAGCCGCCTTGACCTTGCCCCACATCCCGTCGGTCCAGTAGTCTGCGATGCCTTCGGTCACCTTAGGCACGAGGGCCTCGCATGATTCGATGCCCACATCAGTGAGGTTGTGATTCCGTTCCTTCAAGAACTCGACCACGGTCTCGCGGGCGGGTAGCAATATCCGAGCAGGTGCTGCGATCGCCCAGCTGCTCTCACCCTTGGGATGAGCTACGACGATTGTCCAAGTGTCGATGCTCAGGTCCTCCAGCCTGGCTCGACGGAGTTCTGACCTCCTGAGCCCTGAATACGCGTACATCGCGACCATGAACCGCGCCACGGCGCCATTGTACCCTGGCATTGTCTTCAGCTTCGACCGGATCTCCTCGACTCGCGACTCCGGCAACACTCTGACCTCAGCAGACACCTTCTGCGGGAAGCGCACGTAGTGCAACTTCCTCATCTGGTCGATCACCCCGTTGTTCTCGAATCGCAGGAATCCGTTGAGGTAGTTCATGTAGTTGGATTGGGTGGAATGTGCAAGACTGATGCCTTGCCTCGTCTTCCTCCTCCTCATCCATTCCATGAAGGCCGCAATGTCGTCCTTGGTCATCCTCCGAGGGTTTGTCGTGCTGACCTCGCCCTCCTTCCTCAGCTCGAGGAAGGCCCCGTGTATGGTCCTGAAGCCTCGCTCCATTGTCTGGAGAGTCTTCGTCGCGTAATAGCTCTTGATCCCCTCGAGGTAGGCTTGCTGACAGGGAACCCACGGATCGCGGCCCACGACCCCGTCCATGACACAGCCTCCTAGTGGGAATTTGCGTTACATGCAGCGGCAGTCCGATCCAATGCACGCGCAAATCCAAAGCACATCACGATTCTACGGGAACGAAAGAACAGGAAGTGCAGGACCGCACTCGACGATCATGTCACTTCTTGAGTACCTCGATCTTGCCCTTCTCGAGAACCTCTGAAATGGTCCGTCCCAGAGCCTGGGAAAGTCTCTGACCCGCTACGTGGGACATATAGATCCTAACCCCGCTCACGACCATGCGGCCGTCCTTCTTGACGCCCGGCATCTCCAGGAAATCTATGTAGAGGTCCCGCGGCGTAACCTGGATGTAGGCCAGGTTGGAGTATCTGCTCGCGTTGATGTCTGGCACAATATCTCCAGCATCGAATTCGTAGATCCTTTTGAGATCCACTGAGATCTTCGTGCCCCCGGCTCGGGTGGTCGGCTGTGGATTGGATTTTTGCGTCTTTGCCAACTCCTACACCCCCGCAGATGCAGCTACATACGCCTTCTCTCCTGAAAGCGCCTCTTTCGCAATGCTCCAGTAGGAATCGTACATCACGTTTGTAAATTCCCCTGGCTCGATTTCGAGACTGGTAGAGTGGACCGACTCGTGATAGCACTTGACGGCGTCGATCAGATGAGCCTCGCTGTACTCATCGTCTAGAACAGCGTAGCAGAGGAACATCAACGCGACCATTCTATTCGAATCTTGATTCACCTGATACACTGGTCGCATCTTGCGCCGAGATATGTTCCTCAGAATCCCTAGTCGGAGCAGTGCAGTAATCGCTTCTCGCACCGTCGGCTCGGTGAGCTCCGTCAGCTCTGTGAGGTCCCTTGGAGTATAGGTCGAATAGGGATCAGCGACCAGCTCTTGGAGCACCCTCTGTTGGGATATGCTGCCGAACAGTCCTCCGAATGGGACGTCGACGTCTCTGACTACATCGTGCACTGAACCCGTTTCATCCTTCTTCATCGTTGACACGCCCGAATTCATTCCAGGTTCTCAATATCAAACCATATATATCTTTTTTGTTATAGTAAGTATTTTTTCTGTTTGAAGTGCTGGGCATGATGCAGCACCATGACCTGATGGGCCTTCGCGAACTCATCCGCCCATGTTCGATCCTCGAGACGGACAAACTCTTCACCATATTGCCTCTGAATGCAAATCATGCCGCTCGGGAATGATGCGAGGACATCCTCACTCAATTCCAGATGTCTGAGCTTCCTTCTACAGACATTCAACATCTTGCCTGCCCTATTGCGTTTGAGCCATGCGATGAACATCGCTTCCCTTTTTCTCATGTCGGAAAGCCTCTCGCATTCCATCAACAAGAGGAACTAAACTGACCAGTTAATCTTTCCCGATACATGCAGCACGTCTCGAAGCCCCCGCAGACTTGCGGCTCCAAGCGTGTGCATTCCCCTACATGCACACTCATCGAAGAGAATCGATTGTACACTGTCTGGGTTCTGCATCGCGACTGGCGGCTTCCAAACCATTGTTAAAGACGGCCCAACTCAGATCGGTCAATCCCGTCCAATAATCTCTCGATACAGTCGAATGGCATGAATGCTAGTCTGCCAATCTCCGCCGACTTTGATGGCAGGCAGCTCGCCCTGACCCGCCCGGAGGCTGAGGTAATGGGCCGAGTAAGGGCCCTTCGACACGAAGCTCTTCAGGGACCTGAGCTCGTCATCAGCAGTCCCCACTTGGTCTAGTAGGTCGAGGATGGAACGCCCCATCAGCTCCTTGAGAAGGGAGACCAGATCCGAGAGGTCAGACTTGTTTCCTTTCCCGAAGGCGGATAGGTAGATCTCCCTATCCGGCGGAAGGATGTGGACTGGAGGCCAGTTGTGCTTGAGGAAATGGAGATTCAGAAGCAGCCTACCTACTCGCCCGTTGCCGTCACTGAAAGGATGCACAGATTCGAACCCGTGATGAAACCATGCTCCCAAGCGGAAGACCTCCGCGCCTTGTATATCCTGAGTGTCATAGTCCTTGAGGAGGGACTCCATCTCGCGCACCACCTTCTCCATCCGAGGTGGCGTGTGCGCCGATCCTGTTATTCGGACATTCACGCGCCTCCATCTGCCGGCATCCGCTTTCACACCCTTGAACACGGATTCGTGAAGCTCCAGCACAGTCTGCATGGTGATTGATTGATCCTTGCGCAGAAGAAGCCCCCTGAACGTGCTTTCGTGTTGAAGCGTCTCAAGAACATCGGGCAAGGGTCTGTTCCCTACACTCTGGCCTTCGAGCAGAAGTTTCTCGACGTCTTTCCACGTGAGGGTGTTGCCTTCTATGGCGTTGGTCCCCCACGTGTTCAGAGCGCTCGATCGCTTCCACACATCCTCCGGAAGATGATTCAGGGACGTGCGCGTGAGCAATGCATCACGCAAGCAGCCAAGTATGATTTCATCCATTAAGTGCCTGTAAAGCATACATATTATATAAACTAATATGCTTTATTGACAATACATACAATCAAAGCATACATTAAGAGACGCAGGGGATCTGCCTATCCCAAACCAATCTCCGATGTTTGCATACACCCAGATTTGAGCTCGTACACGGGTCGAAATGCAACTCCGAAATTTCGGCACCGAGCTAAACTCCGCCTTCGACCTTCTCTAATCGTCTTCTGACAAACATCAGCAAGACGCCCACAAGAACAGGCGCGACGCTCGGCGCCCGGCGACCAGGAGAATCTAGGTGAGCTCTTGCCCCCACGTCAGGGGGAAGTTCGAGCTAGGCTTTGCATATTCAGAGACAAGATCGCTAGGCTGGTTGTCTCCACATTCGTTCCAGATGTTTCCCCAAGACTGTAATTGTACGAAGTTGCGAATCCTCCGTCAGGTTGCTGCATCGCTATAAGCGTATAGTACGCGAGCTGGTTGTAGTCTTGACCCAGCAGCTTGCTTGCGTAGATGTACAGAGCCAACTTGTAGGTCTGGTAATTGCCAGTGAATGCCGTGTCGTTAAAGCCCCTTCCATCATAGAAATGGGTTCCGTCAAGGTAGACCCTCATAGCGTCATCCTCTCTTCCCAGCTCGTGATAGTAGACAGCCTGGAGGAAAGCTATGTCCGCATATTCGCTTGGGTCCAAGGACCCGCTCTGGTTGTTCATTGTGGTCCTGATTGCGGAGCCATTAACTTCCTCCAGAGTGAAGTCTGCAGAAGCGTTGAATGCAAAGACGCTCTGGTTGAGCACCATGTATTGACTGACAGGATTGGCGATTCCAGCAAGATCAAGATAGTGCTGCATGGTGTTCCTGATACTCTCGGCTCTTCTGGTCAGCGCAAGGTTACCCTGGTCGTAGTTCGCCAGGACGAGACTCGCAAGGTAGTTGTCGGAGTAGATGTAGTAGGTGTTATTGAGTTCTTCAGTATCAGGACTTACATGAATGAGGCCGATGCTCGCATTGTAGTTGTCGTATAGGTAGCTCACTGCCGGACCCAGAGTCTGCTTTCTTAGGTCAGTCAAGTACGAATTGTACCAGTCGTTGAGGTATTGGCTGTACCATGCATAGAGTCTGCCATCGTGAACGACAAAGCTGAATTCCATTATCGCCCCACCTCCGTCGCCGGCTGTCCACAGCAATCCCAGGGTGAACACCATGTCTTCCGTGAGGGGGACCAGCTCGAACGTGATTGAATCTCCTTCATCGAAAGCTCCATCACCAGCAGAATCCTTGAGGTCCATGCTCGCGTTAACCCACGACGAAGACATCAGCACCACATGTACGGTTGCAGGGATGTTGGCGCCCAGCCGCGATTGGCTTCCGAAATCCTCCACCGACATCGTTGTGCTGCCTCCGCTAACAGCAACTCTGAAGCGCATCTTCATCCCCGTGTAGGGGATATTCCCGTTTGTGCTCTCCTGCGTGTAGATGACCTTGCCATCAACGAGATGGATAGACACATTCTGTGAGGGATAAGGCGCTTCGCCCGAGTGCGTCAACACGAGCACGAATCCTGCAAGCACAAGTATGAAAGCCACCGCTAGTGTCAGTAAGAGGATTGCTGCCCTCTTTGGACGTGACGCAAGAGACGATCCAAGTCTTTCGAACACGGCTTTTTCCTCCGTCGCAGGTATGACATCTCCCCTCTATGACCTTTTCCTGGGCGATGGTCTGCATTCCTCCACATGCACACTTGACCAAGAGACACATCGCAGGTCTAAGTGTCAAGGGGCTTGCATCGGATCCTTACATAGGGTGTCAATCCGCAGTTGACACCTATTCATACTCCGAAGAGCTGGCCAAACAGCATATTGCATCATAATGCATAAGATTGATATACAAACATTGCATTATAGTACAGTATGAACCAGAAGGAAGTACCTCTCGACAGGATCAGAAGGGCCCTCGCCAATCAGAACCCGTGGTGGTCCACTGGCAAGGTTCCTCTTCCATTGCTCTGTTCCTATAAGAGAAGGGATTTCTATCCTCTGATGGGCAATCTCGTCGACGAACGAATCCTGGTCATAACCGGCCCGAGGAGGGCTGGCAAGACGACGATCATGTACCAAATGATTGACGAGCTTCTCTCGGCAAAGCAGATTGAACCGAGGCGCGTTCTCTTCGTAAGCTTCGACTACCCCTATCTTCTCGCCAATCTCGATCGGCCCTTCGAAGACATCTTGAGGGCGTACACAGAGACCATCCTGAAGGAATCACTCGAGAATCTGACAGAGCGCGTCTACATCTTCCTTGACGAGGTCTACTCGCTTCCAGAGTGGGGAAAAGTCATGAAGGGGCATTTCGATCGGAAGACGAGAACCAAGGTCATCGTGTCAGGTTCGAGTTCTCCTGATATCATAGCGGAAGCAGCGAGGTCCCTGGTGGGAAGGATCGATAGACATCTGATGCTTCAGATGAAGTTCGTCGACGTGGTATGCCATGACCTAAACAAGGATAGGGATCGGATCAAGGAAGCGTCCCTTGGACTTATGAGGAAGGGGTTTGAGGCTTTCTTGGCAAAGAGCAACCTCAAGACCCTAACGAGCACCTACAACGATGCCTTCAACGCTCTGGCAAATCTGGAGGATGAGATCCAAGGAATCCTTTTGGATTACCTCGTCAAGGACGGGTATCCGGAGAACCTCGGAGTCACGGACTTCACCAAGTGCGCTCAGGCTATCGTCACCTCAGTAGACTTGTCGATCTACAAGGATGTCATGCGTGTCTTCAAGAATCGGGAACCGCAGAAGATCGAGAAGCTGATGGCCGTGCTTTCTCAGAGCTCCGGGAGCATCGTGGCCTCGAACACGCTATCTGACACACTGGGACTGAACTACAGGACCGTTGAGAGGTATCTGTCTCACCTTGAGGCGGTGTATCTTGTAACCGCGTCGCACGCCTACTCTGGATCGCTGTACAAGAGCCTCCCGAAGGCGAGGAAGATCTACGTCGCCAACGTCGGCGTAAGGAACGCGATCTTGGGGCTGCTCAACGAACGCCTGCTCGAGAACAGTGTTGAGCTTGGCCGGTGTGCGGAAGCGGTTGCGCACGACCACATCAAGAGACTGGCCTTCTGCATGGAACCCACGAGAGAGCCTCGCACGTACTACTGGCGGGACAGGAGAGGGAACGAGGTGGACATAATCGTCGAGATAAGAGGGAGGAGGATTCCCTTCGACGTGAGATTCAGAGAGACTATCGACAAGGGTGACCTGAAGGCGCTGAACTTGTTCTTGGCCGAGAATCCTACATGCAAATTCGGGATCCTCCTCACCAAGAGGAAGCTGGGAGTCGACGGCAAGGTCCTGATGGTTCCACTCTGGTTGTTCCTGCTGACATGCTAGACAATCAACCAGTTTTGAGGTTTGCAGTCCATTGGATGCAAATGGTTCAGATCCGCCCAGTCCGAACATGTGGACCGAAGGGGATTTGAACCCTCTTTGTCAGCTGGCTCGACTGGAAAAGGTACATAGTCCTTCCAGAATGGCATCTCGGGAAGGTACAAAAGGGAGGGGCTACTACGCCCCTCACAAACCCCTTTCTATCTTTTCTTCCTTGCCCTGCTTCACTGGGGGTTGCGCGGGTGACGCAGCTAGTCCGAAGAGGCTAACCACGAAGCCAGCAAGAACAAAAAACCCGCCGGGTGGGACCATTCCAGGATCTGCATGAGGCCAAAAGGCTGCGAAGCTGAGCCATATGACGAGACCCAGTAACGCAACTGCGACACCAACAATGACCAGATATTTCCTCATCAAACGGCCTAACCAGAATCTATTCCCTCCCTTATGGTCTTTTCCGAGAATCATGGTGGACCCTGTGGGATTAGGGACCACGAAACTGTCTGGCTGACCCTCGAAAATGCCCTTCCTAGGGCATCTTCGCCGAGGAGAAGAATCGAGAGATGACCAAAACCCTTTCACTTTTCCTTTCTTCAACCGCCATCATTCCCCACCGGAGGACTGTATTCGATACGGTGCAATACAGTGTTCTTGGACTTTCGACCCGAATGAGTGGGGGGCCCTTCGGCGCATGCCTGACCTCCCAGATAGCTCGTTCATGTGTGCGAAGATATGCGCATGAATTGATGAGCCGCTTCTCGGTTTTCTGTGATTGATCCTACCAGAGGTCGCTAGACCTCCGAGAAATCGTTTTCGGGATTCGAGGCGACATTTTATAGGGGTAACGCCGTTACCTCAGCCGGGAAGTACATGGGAGACGAGAAGAGCGTTCTGCGATGGGGCGGTCTGGCCGGAATGATGGTTCCAATCTTCTTCATTCTTACCGCTGTCATACTACTCGCGTTGGTGCCATCGGAGCCTTCCGACCCCGAGGGATTGGTCATGAGGTTCCCCGAGGACAGAGCGGCCATTGCGGTGGGGGAGGGCTTCTACCTGGTGGCCGTCATCTTGTTGGTCACTCTCTTCCTTGCCTTGTATCGGGCTCTCCGCGGGACAAGCGTCGCGCCTGCTCTCTTCGGGAGCGGCCTGGGCCTTGTGGGTCTCGTAGTGCTCGCTGTCGGAGCTCTCCCGAATATCGCTTTCAACCCGATCTCCGATCTCTATCACGCTCCCGGAGCGACCCCCGAGGAGCAGGCGACACTCGTCCTCATGTGGCAGTCGATCCAGGGCATATTCAATGAGACGGACACTGTAGGGTTCATCCTCATGGCGATAGGTTTCATCGTCCTCGGAGTGGCCATGCTCGGGTCCCCGGCCTTTGGCAAGCGCTTTGGCGTGGTGAGTATTGTGCTCGGGGTGGTTGTGGCCGTAGGGATGTCCATCCTCGGGGTCGACTCCGATTCGGTCATCCCCTTCGTGCTTATCGCCTTCATGGTCTTCCCTCTCCTCTTCGGATGGAAGCTTCATAGTCTATCAAAGGGTCTCCAGGGCGCATAGGGCTCAGAAGGATGAAGAAATGAATGTGAACACAAGATTCAACGGAATTGATCCGAGAGTAATGCTTTCAACATTGTGGATATTTGTCTCGGCATGTTACATCTATTCTGATGTTTTGACAACTGGGCTGGTGGCCGCCGATGCGATGCCCCCAGGCGGTGTTGAACTGACTCAAGAAACCGCGTTGGCCGGCGCAATGCTCATGACGATTCCGTTTGCCATGATTGCCCTGTCCCGGGTATTGAAGTTTAGAGCAAATCGCTGGGCAAACATCATTGCAGGTGCAATATTGGTTGTGGTTCAAATATCAACGCTCTTTATTGGCACCCAAGAGCTTCATTACATATTCTTCTCAGCCATAGAAATTGCCACCGATTTGTTCATTGTCTGGTATGCATGGACGTGGATTAACCCTGTAGGTAGTCCTAATGTCAAGAATCTAACAGACTAGTGGAAATCAGACTGCCTATCCTCTTCGGATGGAAGCTCTAAAGTCTGTCAAAGGCCGCATTCAAAGGCCGCATAAGGAATCCCGAGGATAGGCGAAGGGACGGCGTTCCTCAGAGACTTGCCAAGCCCCGTCGTTGAAACTGAAGCTTTATTGCAGGGAGTAGCCATTTGTTCCATCATAGCAGATAAGATAGAGAGAACGCAACAAATTGAATGAGGAAAGAACATGGTAGTGAAGTCGCTCTTGATTGTTGTTTCATATCATCACAAAAACACCGAGAAGATCGCGAGCGTGTTTGCCAGGGTCCTTGAGGCACAGATAAGGACGCCCAAGCAGATACACCCTGAAGAGCTTCAAGAGTATGATCTCATCGGCTTTGGCTCAGGCATCTATGATGCGAAGCACCACACCGATATGCTCGACCTTGCCAATAGACTACCCCAAGTCACCAACAAGAAGGCATTCATTTTCTCAACTAGTAGTCACATGGGTGATGACCAAGTCACCAAAGACCACTCTATACTGAAGGAGAAACTGCAGTCGAAAGGGTACGTGATCGTTGACGAATTCAGCTGTAAGGGTTTCAACACGAATAGTTTCCTTAGGCATTTTGGGGGCATGAACAAGGGTAGACCAAATGCTGAGGACCTTGAGCATGCGGAAGAATTCGCCACGAACCTAGTTCAGAAGGGATGATTGTGAGAGCGGTTGTATGCACCAGATACGGGCCACCTGAAGTTCTTCAGCTCAAGGAAGTTGAGAAACCCGTTCCCAAGGACAATGAAGTGCTGATAAGAGTACATGCGACAACAGTAACAGTGGCGGACTCTAGGGTGCGGGGTTTCAGAGTTCCTTTGTCTTTCTGGCTGCCAGCACGAATAGCGCTTGGCCTTAGAAAACCAAAGAAGGCCATACTGGGGACGGAGCTAGCTGGCGAAATTGAATCACTGGGCAAAGATGTGAAGCTGTTCAAGAAGGGTGACCAGGTTTTTGCACTTACCGGACACTCTTGTGGTGCTTACGCCGAGTACATATGTATACCTGAAGATCGGAATGTGGCCATCAAACCGTCGAATACAACCTATGAGGAAGCCGCTGCCATTCCTATGGGAGGACTTACGGCATTGTGTTTTCTTAGAAAGGGAAACATCCAGAGCGGACAAAAGGTCCTGATCTATGGAGCTTCAGGAAGCATAGGCACATTTGCCATACAGCTCGCCAAGAACTTCGGGGCAGAAGTTACCGGGGTATGCAGTACCTCGAACTTGGAATTGATCAAGTCTCTGGGGGCCGACAAGGTCATTGACTACACTCAAGAGGATTTTACCAAGAACGGCGAGACCTATGACGTCATTCTTGACGCTGTGGGGAAAAGCTCATTGTCGAGTGGTATGAGATCGCTAAAGAAAGGAGGAATCTACCTTCACACTGTAGCCACGCCTGCTCTAGGTGTTCGAATGCGATGGATCTCAATGACGAGCAGCAAGAGAGTGATGGGCGGGACAACGACAGGAAGGACCGAAGATCTCATCTTTCTCAGAGAACTCGTTGAAGCGGGAAAGGTGAAGCCGGTGATTGATAGACGCTATCCAATGGGGCAAATCGTCGAAGCTCACAGATATGTGGACAAAGGACACAAGAAGGGGAATGTAGTCATCACTGTGGAATAGAGCTTCATTCACGGGAGGGTCTAGGCGAGTTCCTTCTCCCTGAACAGGTAAGTTCCCAGGATCAGAAAGAAGATCGTCACCCCCAAAAGAACTAGTGCTGAGCTCGATGCACTTGATGCTTGATCCCATCCGCTGATATCGCCGAATTTCACCCACTCGGATCCCAGGCTTCTCAGGTAGTGCTTGACAGAGGCATTCTGAATCGCCCCCGGCAGCGACCCGATGTATCCCTCCCAGATGAACGCGTAGAATAGGCCGAATAGGATTGGTTTGTTGAATAACACGCTGATCGCCAGAAACAACGAAGAGTACACGAAGGAGCCAATGACGAC
>CALMQK010000240.1 GCA_937872085.1 uncultured euryarchaeote | reverse complement strand
TCTGTCTTGCTCTTGGCGCTCGATCGAGAGTGAAGGTCGAACATGCCCAGAAGCAAACTCTCAGCATTGCCATCAACGGAAAGCGAGCCAAGGCAGATGTGACCAAGGCCGCCCTGAAACATCTCATAGGAAACGATAAACTGCACGTGGAGGTCGCCACGACGCTCGACCTACCACAGTCGCAGGGGTTCGGCATGAGTGCGGCTGGCACTTTGTCGGCATCGCTCGCTCTGGCCAAAATGCTCGGCAGAGATGAACACGAAGCTTACGAAGCAGCGCATATGGCAGAGATAGAGAACAAGACGGGCCTCGGGGACGTCTCAGCGATCATGAAATCAGGGATTACGATCAGGACAATGCCCGGACTACCCCCGATCGGGAAGGTCGAGCGAATTGACGGCGCGCCGGACGTCGTTTTGGCCGTCATTGGTGAGATGCTCCTGACAAAAGACGTTCTGACAGACCCCATCAAGCGAGAAGCGATAAACAAGAGTGGTTCGGAAAAAGTGGGTCAGCTACTCCGTGAGCCGACCCTGAGCAGGCTCATGGAACTATCGGCTCAGTTCGCCGTGGAAACCGGCCTTGCGAGGAAGGAGGTGCTCAGCGCAATGAACGCGGCATCCAAGCTCGGTTCAGCAAGCATGTCGATGCTCGGCAACTCTGTCTTCGCCGTTGGGGACATCGAGGGATTGGTCAGTATCTTGTCCGGGTTCGGAGAGGTCTGGGTCACGAAGGTGGATACGAGAGGGGCGCGCGTCCTGTCCTCTCATTCGTAGAGTGTGAACAATCGGTCGTCGCCGCCGACGTCGAACAGGCCGATGCGAGCCCCGCTATCCAGCCATCCGTGCGCGTAGTTGACGCACGCGAATGCGTTGACGAGGTCTCCCTTGTCCGCAAAATCCTTGGCGTCGACGAAGTATGCCTTTGCCATCTTGAGGAAATCCTCGGCGAGCCGCCTGTTGAAGGACTTTTCAGGGGCGGCGATCTTCACCTTCAGCAACGCCTCGGACGTCAGCGAGATGTATTTCTCCACCCGTTCCTCGGTGAGCAAAGCTCCCTTGGATGGCATGACTACACCCTTTTCGACGGGATGACCTCGACGCTCTCACCGCCGTGCCGCGACTCCCTGGGCCTTATCTCGACCAGCAGGGGCATCGAGACCCCGCCCCCCGTGATGATGGCAGTGCCTATGGGCAGGCGCTGGATCTCCTCCTCCATGCCGTTCGTGAGCCCTTCTATCGAGGAGGCGATGGCCTTGAGGTCGTTCGGGTTCGTCACCTTGAGGATTACCTGCGTGTTGCATTGGCTGAGGACGTTCTTGTCCACCTTGGCCGCTCTCTGAGTGATGATCATGAGCCCGAGGCCGAACTTCCTGCCCTCGGAAGCGATGGTCCTGAATATCTTCGAGCACGCGACCACGCCCTGCTGTGGGCAGAAGTTGTGTGCCTCCTCGACGACGAGCATCATGGGAGGGATCTTGCCGACCTTCCGCAGCTCGAACAGCGTGTTTCCGATCCTGTTCACGATGAGTTCCTGGATGTCAGGAGCTGTCCCTCTCAGGTTGACGATGGTCGTCTTTCCCTTCTGGATGAGCTCGTCCAACTTCGTGCCCTGGTCGGCGAAAACCTCGATCTCGTTCAGGTATTCCAGCTCGCCGATGAGGGTGTTGCTCGACGCCTCGGCATTCACCTCGAGGACCGCAATGATGTCGTTTATGGAGTAGTTGCCCTTGGTCTCCCGCAGAGCGTCGACGGCCTTCCTCAGCATCGTCAGGAACGACCGGACGTTCTTTATGTTCGTCAGCCCGAGGATCTCCCTGGCGTCCAGGTTGTGAAGAGTGAACTTCAGGGGCTTCGCGCCCTTGTTCAGATTGGTATCCGTGGCAAACTCGACGATCTTATCGTCGTATGCTCTCGGTGAGACGCCGAAATCGCGGGCGGTCTTCTTCACGGTGCCTTTGTGCCTCATGCTCGAGTACTCGCCGTGGGGGTCTATGACGCACACAGTCACGTTGTGCTTCATCAGCTCCTCGATAATGGCTCCAGAACAGTATGACTTGCCGCCACCTGTCTTGCTCAGGATGCTCACGTGCTTCTGCACCATCGTGTTGATGTCGAGCTCGACCCTGATGTTGTGACCCGACAGCAGGCCGATGTATGCGCCGGTCTCGGGATGCTCCTCTATCCCGACGACTTTGCGGATCAGGTCCTCGGTCGCCCGATAGACGATCTCGCCTGCCTTCAGCGGGGTCCTGGGAACCTGCAAGAGGTTTCTGTCGTCCCGGTAACCGACCAACGAGATGATGGCTATCTCCTTCTCGTCTATCTGCACCGGAGTGCCCTGCTGAAGCTCCTCTACCCCTTCTATCGTGAGGTTGGTCTTCCTGGATATCTCAGAGACCTGGCCCAGTGTCCACCCGTTGATTTCATGTTTGATCTGCACATACTCCATCTTCTCAAGGGGGCCAGTTACGCCACAATTGATGGAAAGGGTCCCAACATTGCCGTAGATCATTCCCACGGGCTCGAGGCCGTCGACAGCGACCTTCTTGTGATGGGTTGCCTTCGCGTCTTTCCTGACCTGAGAAACAATCTGGGCTGGCGGAACTCCCGGATTCGGCGCGTTCTGAGCACCCTGTGTATAGGGATAACCCTGGCCAATACTCTCGTTCAGCTGCATCCCATCCGACGTCCGTTATATGACGATTGATTCTATTAATGTTTTTGGGCACACCTCAGCCACCGCTCCAAATCGCCAAGGTATTAGAGAGAGAACGATATTCCGAGCATGGGTTACAATGTTCGTCGTAGGCGGGTCCGCGTCTCAGCAACTCTCCAAGGAGCTCGCCAAGTGCCTCAAGGGCAGATTGGCGAAGGTCGAGATGAAGCGGTTCCCCGATGATGAATGCTACGTGAGGATAGATGAGGATCTGGATGGAGAGGATGTCTTCCTCGTCCAGACGACATGGCCTGACAAGAACATCATCGAGCTGTTCCTCCTTCAGGACGCCATCAAGGAATTCGATGTCT
>CALMQK010000239.1 GCA_937872085.1 uncultured euryarchaeote | reverse complement strand
GCATGAGGGGTTATCGGTGGAGGTGGACGATTCCAGTACACCAGCGACGTCCAGCTCTGGGAGTGCGTCGAACGCGCCAACCGTCGTGCTCTCTACCAACATTCTGCCAAGGGATCCGGGCCTAGCGGGTACGTTGGTTGAGCTTGGCTCCCTTCATTCCGAGATTACCACCGATCTTTCCCTTCGGAGCGTAGCTCCTGTCTCGGAACCAGAGGACAGAATAGGAAGTGATGCGGAAGCTTCTCGGGTGACACCGCAGGCTGACACAGGTCCTGAAGAAGCTAGCGTCCTGGGATCGAGCGAGCCAACATCGCAAGAGCCACCTAGACGCATAAGGAGTCCGCGCCAGTATCGTCCGTCGCCTCGCGTTCCTGTGAGAGCAACAACATCATCGGGGTTGGCTACCTCCCGCTCCAAGGTTCAGGCTACTCGTGACCGTGCACTCCCTATCGAAGTGCGCCTCGTATTTGAGAAGGCCGGCTTCTGCAGGGTCACAATGCTTCCGCGCCGGAATGAATACCTCCCCGTAGAACTCGCCATATCTGGAACCGGATGTCCACCAGAGCTGGTCGCTCTCCAGGATGGCTGGTACCAGGACATTGCTCTGCTCAACGCAGGCGCCTTGCTCCGAACGGGGATTGAGTGGGAGAGCTTCCCCTCCGAGGGTCCCACTGTCAGATGGTCGCTGGCGGGGCGCGAGATCTATGTCCTCTCGCCCCACAACGACCTCAACGGCTTCGTCTCCACCCCCCGACTGATACTGGGGGAACAGCATGTCGTGCTTTGCGTCGAAGAACGACTGGAGGAGGTGCTGTGCGCGATCGAAGCAACGGGTAGCCCGAAGCCAGACCTGCTGGAAGGTGTGAGCGGAATACCTTCAGGCTGGTTTGGTCTCCGAGGTGTGACTCCAGTGACGCCTGTTTCCACGAGCCTGGAAACGAATATCCTCGATGCACTCCGGCCCCTCGCTGATGTCGAAATCGTTCTGGAGGGCGGGATCAGAATTGAACGTTCAACATGGCTCACCGGCTATCCGCCACGGATTCGGCTCCGCGGCGACATAGCTTCAGCTGGCACCCTTTCGATTGATGGACAGGAAGCCACGCAAGTGGATGCTGGCAGGTACGTGGCTCCTGGTTGGGATACCCAGGGCCAACACACGGTGTGGTGCACGAGTGCCTCACGCAACTACGGCATTCGAGACGGACTCGAACACTGGGAGCCATGGGAAGCGTATGCGTGGTCGATGGGCGACT
>CALMQK010000238.1 GCA_937872085.1 uncultured euryarchaeote | reverse complement strand
AACGTCAAGGACAGGGTCGTGTGTCCCGATGCCGACGGGGTTCCCTTCGAAATCTGTCCCTCCGCTCGCGTCCACGACATGGATGAAGGCGTCGGCCTGCCGGAGATCGTCCAGGAACTTGTTGCCCAGCCCACGACCCTGATGAGCGTCCGGGACCAGGCCTGCGACATCGAGCACCTCTATCGGCACGAACCTCGTGCCGCTCTCGCACAAGGAGTTGTTCGGGTTGCACGGCTTGCCGAACTCGACATGCGGGCACTTGCCGCGCACGTAGCCGACCCCTCGGTTGGGTTGGATAGTCGTGAACGGATAGGATGCGATCTGCGCCGTGGCCAGCGTGAGCGCTGAGAAGAATGTGGATTTGCCCACGTTGGGCTTTCCGACTATGCCGACTAGCAGCTCGCTCCCCCTCGGGGCAGCAATGCCGGTATGTGTAGAAAAACCTGTTTATCTCAGGCCAGATGGCCAGCATGTCTCACCTGGGGTTTGTAATCAGTCAAGAGTTTTATATGCGCAAGAGATTGCGCCAAACATGGAAACCGCACTGGTTCTCTGCGAAGGCTCGTTCAACAGAACGGGCGGAAAGACGGCGGCTGGACTGGTCAGACACTCGCTCAGGTTCAAGATCCTGGGCATCCTCGACAGCACGATGGCCGGGAAGGATGCTGGGATGGTCCTGGACGGGAAGAAGGCGGGGATCCCGATATTCTCGTCGGTCAAGCAAGCCCTATCCAAGCTTCCGAAGAAGCCTGATTACCTCGTCGTCGGCGTCGCGACAGTCGGCGGATATCTGCCAAAGACGTTCAGGCCTGCCATCCGTGAGGCCATCAAGAACGAGATCAACATAATCTCCGGGCTCCACCAGTGGCTGGCCCAGGACCCCGAGCTCAGCGAGCTCGCGAAGAAGCACGGAGTGACGATAACCGATATCAGGAAGGAGCCGCCGCTTGAGGAGATGCACTATTACAGGAACCTCGCGTCCAAGATGAAGGCGATCAGGATCCCGATCCTGGGGACGGACGCCGCGAGCGGGAAGCGCACCACCGCTGTCATCCTGACGAAGGAGCTCAACAAGCGAGGCATCAAGACGAGCTTCGTCGCGACCGGCCAGACGGGCCTGCTGCAGGGGTCGAGGTTCGGCATCCCGCTCGATGCGATCAGGGGCGACTATGTCGTCGGGGAGCTGGAGAACGCCATCGACCTCGCATACAGGACCGAGCATCCGAAGATCATAATCGTGGAAGGCCAGGGAGCGCTCAGCCATCCGGCCTATGTGACAGGTTCCAGAACGATCATCAACGCCTCCGCGCCGAACGCCATCGTGCTACAGCACGCGCCCGCGAGGAAGTGGAGGACCTACCACGAGACCGAGCTTCACATCCCGAACGGGACCATCGACCGCGAGATGGAGCTCATCAAGTGCCTCGTGGACTGCCCTGTCATCGGCATCACGATCAACCATCAGGGCATGACCAGGCAAGAGGTCGAGAAGAAGATCTCGGAATATGAGGTGAAGTACGGCATGCCTGCGTGCGATGTCTTGGTCGACGGCGCCGGCAAGATCGCGGATGTAATCATCGAGCGATTCTTTTCTAGGAAGAAAGGCTGAGCTCCAGCAGCGCGTTGGCGAGCTCGCCTATCTTCTCGGGGGTGAGCTCCCCGGCCCTCTGGGAAGAGTAGGGAAGGCTGTCGATCGAGTCGCGGACCTTTTCGGTCATCAGAGACGACACGGACGGGTCCACGAGCAGCGAGTTCATGATCTTCTTCCGCCGATGGGAGAATATCGCCTTGGTCACGTCGTGGAACACCTTCTCGTCGCTCACCTTGAAAGGTGGAGGTTTCGGTATCAGCCTGACGATGCAAGAGTCCACTTGGGGCTGGGGCCAGAAGGAGTTCCGTGGAACGTTCAACATTATCTTGCAATCCGCCCTGTAGTAGACCCCGACGGTCAATCTGCCGTAGTCCGACGTTCCTGGCCGGGCGACCATCCTCTCCGCGAACTCGCGTTGCAGCATGAGGACGGCCACATCGAACCCAATGTCGAGCAGCTTGAACGTGATCGGGGAGGAGATCTGGTACGGCAGGTTCGAGACGACCTTGTTGAACTGCGGCAGGAAGGCCTTGACCGCATCAGCTTGGACGAGCTCGATCCTTCCACCGAATCTCCGCTCGAGGAACCTCACGAATACCGGGTCCTGCTCCACCGCCAGCACCTTGGCGCCCGTACTCAGCAGCTCCTCGGTCAGGTTGCCTAAGCCAGGACCGATCTCGAGAACGACGTCCTTGGGAGTCAGGTCGGCGAATCCAACGGCCCGCCGGACCACCGAATCATCCAGTAGGAAGTTCTGACCGAGCCTCTTGGTAGGCCTCTT
>CALMQK010000237.1 GCA_937872085.1 uncultured euryarchaeote | reverse complement strand
CGGGTTGGGCTTGTTCTTGACTTGCTGTGGCAAGAAGCTGTTGGGCATTGATCCCGGGAGCTCCTCCGCCTTCTTGATCGCCCCGTTCATGCCCTCGGGACCAGGCGTCAGCACTAGCTGAGCCCCAAATGCCGCGAGCAGCTTCCTCCGCTCGATGGTCATCGTTTCGGGCATTGTCAGGATGAGCTTGTACCCCTTCACGGCACAGACCATGGCAAGACCGATACCTGTGTTACCCGACGTCGGCTCTATGATCGTCGTGTCCTTGTTCACTTTGCCTTTCCTCTCGGCAGCCTCGATCATGCTCTTGGCGATGCGGTCCTTGACAGATGACATCGGGTTGAAGGACTCGAGCTTCGCGTACACGGTCGCGGACCCTGCAGGCGTCAGCCTGCTGAGCCGGACTAGGGGCGTGTTGCCAACAGCGTCGAGGATGCTTTCCATTGCTTTTGGTCGTGCCATAGACGATACCTCCTCACGGGTCCTAAGAAACGGTGTTATATATCTCCATTGCCTCGATTAGGAGACAAAATGCCCAAGGGGCTGGGGATGCCGAACAGACCGCGTCCAGAACCGCCGGAACTAGGCCTCTGGCTTCTGACAGATGTCGCAGCCAGTCAGGTTCGAGGCGAGCCGGTGCATCTTGCAGAACTCCTCATCGGTGCGGATGTCCTTGCAGGCGATGCACAGGACGCCGTACCAGTCGTACCTCTCCTCTCCAGAAACGATTCGTTTTGCGATGTCGTCAGCGTAGGTCTGTATTTTGGGGAAGGTCGAGGTCATCTTCGTCCCTCCGGCCCTAGACGAACTAAGGTACTGGCTGACTGAGGCCTGTGTGATCCCGAGCTTCTTCGCGATCTCTGACTGCTTCATGTGGTACTTGCCAGACAGTTCTCTGACGACTGAGGCTCTCAGTGCTGGAAGAATCTTTCCGACAACGAGTTCACATGGGGTTTTCATGGCAGTCACCGGGTGTTTGGATTGACGCGCTGGACGGACCCTAACACCGTTAACATCCAGATGAGGAACTAGTCTATAAACCTTTCAGGGGGACTTTGTCATCAAAACCCAATGGAGAGGGCCGGGGACGAGAATCGAACTCGTGTTTGCGGATCTGCAGTCCGCCACATGGCCGCTCTGTCACCCCGGCATTCCGTTCGAACAATGCCCGACTGTCTATTTTATGGTTTTCTGCCGCCCATGCTGGCTGCTGGCACCTGGATGTCGCATGGTCCAGAACTTGCGTAGAACAAGATATTATACACTACGGCCCGATTTCGTTCCGATGGAATTCTCCGCGGTCAGTCCCTACAACGTAGCTGCAAGAGCCCCATTGCCCGACAAGATCACGATCTACGACAGCACGCTTAGGGACGGTGAACAGATGCCAGGGATTAGGTTCACCCCCGAACAGAAGATCGCGATCGCGACGAAGCTCTCCGAGATGGGGGTCCCCCAGATAGAGGCGGGGTTCCCGGCCTCGTCGGATCAGGACAGGAGAGCCGTGAAGATGATAACGGACCTCGGTCTGAAATCGGAGATACTAGCTCTCTCTCGGACCATGAGCGCGGACATAGATGCCGCCGCCGAGTGCGAGGTCGATCTGATATTGATGTTCATCTGCACGAGCGACCTGCATATGCAATATAAGCTGAAGATGACCCCTGAGGAGGTGCTCAGTAGGGTCGAGACCTCCTTGGACTACGCCCATGCCAGAGGTCTGAAGGTCGCGTTCAGTTCGGAGGACAGCACACGCTCCAACCTGATGTTCCTGATCGACGTGTACCACACTGCGGAAAGGTGCGGGGCCAGCCGGCTCGGTATCACCGACACGGTCGGATGCGCGAACCCCGAGGCGATCCACTACCTCGTGAATAAGGTCAAGGAGAACACGAAGACGCCCTTGTCCGTGCACTTGCACAACGATTTCGGTTTCGCTTTGGCGAACTCGATATCCTCGCTGGAAGCGGGAGCAGAGGCGGTCACGACTACGGTCGGGGGAATAGGGGAGCGCGCGGGGAACGTCCCGCTCGAACAGTTGGTGATGGCGCTCAAGCATCTGTACAAGAGAGACCTCGGTATCAAGACTGAGGGGTTCCGGGCATTAGCCACGCTGGTGTTCGATTCGATTAACATGACCATCCCCCCGAACCAGCCGTGGGTAGGACTCAACCCGTTTTCTCACGAGTCGGGGATACACGTCGCTGCCATCCTCAACAACCCGATGACCTATGAGAGCGTGAACCCAGAGCAGGTCGGGAACAGGCGTCGGCTGCTGTTCGGGAAGCATTCTGGCACGGCCTTGGTCAAGAGTCGCCTCGCAGAGAAGAAAGTGATCGCTGACCAGGAGCAGATCTGCGATATCGTCCGTGCCATAAAGAAGGCTGGAGAAGATCACGGACGCGTTTCGGACGAGGAGTTCTGGGCAATCGTCCAGAAGGTCGTGGCGAGCGAGCTCAAGGGCCCAGCTCGCGACACTCGATGAGGATGGATAAGAGGTTTTGAGGGTCCGAGCGTCGGACCCAGATGTCCAATTTGGACCCATCCATCACAGACAAAAAGTGGATCTATGCCGTGCCGAACGAATTTGAGGCGGTCTTCTTCAGCTTCAGGTTGCGCTGGCAGTTCGGGTATGTGCATGGAACGCAGTGGTGTGTCTCTCTGCACGAGGTCTCGATCAATTCGTAGACTTGGTTCCAATGTCGGACTGTTTCTGGCATTTTGTCGCCTCTGTTGATGTGGTTACATTTCCCACTTAAAGACAGTTCCGGAGCAGCCAGAGTCCTAGTATCATTTGATGATATTTGCGGAATTATTGCCAAGAAGCACTGATTATGCGCTTGCGCTTCTCCCCTCGTAAGGAATCTCGCTCGGATTCATGCATCCTGTTGAGAAACAAGAGCGAGAATATTACAGTGGCGTCTTCCTTCCTGTCCCGTCGAGCTTCGTCTTGCCGAGCTGTTCGAACGACCTGAGCTCCCGGTCTGCGAACACGGGCCCGTCGCGGCAGACATGTTTTCCGTCCAGTGCGCATGAGTCGCATATCCCGATGCCGCACTTCATGTATCTCTCCAGGGACGCCTGAAGTCCCAAAGACTTGCCCTGTGCCAGGTCGAGGAGTCCGACCACCATCTTCTCGGGACCGCACGCGTACAGCATGTCGAACTTCTTCTTGGCCAGAAGATCGTTCGCCAGCTCCGTGGCCAGCCCCTTGAATCCGCCGCTCCCATCATCCGTCGTTATGAGCACTTCCGCTCCCGCCTTCTTGCTTCTGTCTTCGAAGAGCAGTTCCTTGGCAGTCCTCGCGCCGACGATCGCGGTCACCGATGCCTTATGTTCGATCGCGTCCTCGATGAAAAGCCCCAAGGGGGCCATGCCCGT
>CALMQK010000236.1 GCA_937872085.1 uncultured euryarchaeote | reverse complement strand
CATGAGATCAAGGACAGGACGAACGAGGTCATCAGGCAGGTCAAGCTGGAGCAGTGGACGACCACCAGGATCGGCAAATTCTCCAAGGGCATGAAGCAGAGGCTTGCCATCGCACAGGCACTACTCCACGAACCTGACATACTTATCCTAGATGAACCCACATCGGGCCTGGACCCAAGGGGAATGGTCGAGGTCAGGGAGATCATAAAGGAATTGAAGAGGCAAAAGTACACCATATTCATGAGTTCCCATCTCCTGGGCGAGGTTCAGGAGGTCTGCGACAAGGCCGCGCTCATCGACCACGGCAAACTCCTGATATACGATTCTCTGGAGAAGCTCAGCACGCTCACCAAGGTCGTAAGGCTTGAGGTCACGGTCCTAGGCGAGGTCGGGGATTCGGTCCTTTCCAAGATCAGGAACTTTGCCAATGTCAAGGAAGTGGCGAGGGCCACCTCCAACACATTCGTCGTCTCACTTGAGGGTGCCGCCGAGGAGCGGGCCAACCTGCTGCAACAGGTCATTTCGACAGGAGCGAAGGTGACGGGCTTCACCACGGTCGGGGTGCCGCTGGAATCGCTCTACATGGACCTCGTCAAGGATTCGAGGTGATCCAAGATGGCAGAATCACAGCATCACGCAAGGAAACTCCCGACAGACGTCGAGCAGATTCCGATTGTTTGGAGGTACGAGCTCCTGAAGTACCTCAGGTCCAAGAGGCTGATCGGGTCCGTCGCGATCGCGGCGCTGGTCATTGCTCTCATCTTCGTGATCCCTCTTGCCACTGGCAGTCCCTACAGCGGGACCGACAAAGCGGTGAAGGTATGGGTCACTGGCCCAGAGTCCTCGGGCATGCAATTAGTGGGTGGCATAGGGTTCCTCAACAGAAGCGTCGTCGTGGTGAGCAGCATCGAGGTGTTTCAGAATGGTACACTCTATCCGAGCGGGAGCGGGGCGAACTGGACTTTTTCGAACACCGCCCTCGGACAAGGCGTCAATGTCATCTTGTTCACGCAAAACACGACTAACCAAACCTACACGGCGACATACCGGTGGCACAATACCTCGGAGTCGTTCGCTTCAAACTTTGCCGGCTTCGCCAACCTCTTGATTGTCATATGCGCGACCTTCTTCGGTGCCGATGCTATCGTCAGTGAGTACCAGGCAAGGACAGGCTACCTCATCTTCCCCAACCCGATCAGGCGAGTGAGCATCTACCTGGGGAAGTTCGGCGCGAGCATGACGGCGGGTATCTTCGTGATCGGCGTCTTCTATGCGGCGACCGGAGTCCTGTCGCTCGTCTCCGTGAGCGGGCTCGACAAGGACTTCCTTCTGTCATTTGCCTTCGCGCTAGAGTACCTGCTAGCGGTAATGTCGATAGCCTACTTGATCAGCACACTCATGAAGGGAACAACGGGGGCGACGGTCCTGACCTTCTTCCTGCTCATCATGATCCTTCCGATTGTGGACTCGATCGGCAGCATTTCCGGGTTCAAGGCATCATGGTCTGTCACTTTCTCGGCAGGGACCATATCGAACATACTGATCAGTCCTTACCCGACGGACAGTGTCAGGCCGATCCCGGAGATGGGAATCACGTTCTACAACTACTATCCGGACCCGGCGCTTGCTGCCGTCGTGATGCTCGCCTACGCGCTCGTTGCAATGGCAATCAGCATGGTGTTGTTCAGAAGAAAAGAAATGACCGGATGATCAGATCGGGGGCGACAGCGGAGGCTGTTCGAACTGCTGACCCCAGCGAGCGGTCTGCTTCTGCAC